>JBCNOP010000105.1:0-16701 GCA_039593775.1 Pseudoduganella sp. | reverse complement strand
GGCTTGACGGTTACGTCTGTCGCCTTGTCTGCCTGCGCTGCGCTTGCATAAGCGGTGATCAGTGCCAGGGACATGGTGGCCAACAGGGTGTGCTTCTTCATCGGCTTGCTCCGAACGTAGGTGATTCCATAAGAATAGTGCTAATCCCATTCTACAGGATAGGACACTCTATAGGAGAGTGTGATGACGGGCAGTGTGCTGGGCTTCACTTAAGCCAGCCTGAAGCCAAAGTTTCCGCATAGAAATACCAGCATGCCGCCGCAATCAGGACGAGCGGCCATGAGCGCATGGCCAGCTTCCAGTCCGTTAGAGATGGCCAGCAGGCCAGGAACTGGGGTGCTAGCAGAAAGGCCAGGCCGGCATCCAAAGGCGTGAAATGCCAGTCGCCACGCGTGCGCAGCACCGCGATCCACCACGGGATCAGTGCCAGCCCGAGTGGCGCCAGCGCAGTCAATGCGGAGTTGTACCAGCGCGCATTGGCGAGCTTGACTTCGCCAAGGCGATAACGATTGCCCTCGCGACGCGGGATGATGGAGAGTGAAACCGGCCGCGCAAACGTGAGCAAGCCAGCCAGGAAGTGAGCCAGTTCATGGCACAGGGTACCCGGAAGCTGCAGCAGCGTGAACACCACATAGCGCTGCGACAGCACCCAGATTGCCGCCGCCAGGCATAGCGACGGCGCCAGGTAAAACAGTTTATCCAATTAGCCCGTGTAGAAGCAGCGGCCGCAAGCCTGGCGGTAAGCCTCATTGCCGCCGATGCTGATTTGCTCGCCTTCGCGAATACGCTCGCCCTTTTCGTCCACGCGGATGTTCATCGTGGCCTTTTTGCCGCAAGTGCAGATATTCTTGATTTCCTCGATATCATCGGCCAGCGCGAGCAGGTAAGCCGAACCCGGGAATGGCTCGCCACGGAAGTCGCTGCGCAAGCCGTAGCAGATCACCGGCACGCCCTTGGCCTGCGCCAGCTGGTGCAATTGCTTGACCTGCTCAGGCGACAGGAACTGCGCTTCATCGACCAGCACGCAGGCCACTTTCTGCATGTCCTGCAGGAAGTCGGTATCGGCGGAAAACAGCTCGACTTCGCGCTGCGGTCCCAGGCGCGAGGTTACCTTGCCCACGCCGTAGCGGTCATCGATGGCGGCGGTGAACAGGCGGACGATCAGGCCCTGCTCTTCGTAGTTATGAGCGACCTGCAGCATGGAGGTCGATTTGCCTGCGTTCATCGCAGAATAGCGGAAGTAGAGTTTTGCCACGGTGGAAATAATTTTGAAAGTCGCTGCGGGATTATACGCGAGCCGCCATCGATCAAAAAAGGTATAAGCTAGCGCAAAGATATTCCTTCTTGGTTCAATCGGATCGCCACACAATGCGCGTTTTTCGCAAGGAGAGACAATGCAGAATACCCGTCCTGCAGCTTTGTTCAGCTTGATCGGCAATACACCGCTTGCCGAAGTGACCCGTCTAGACACCGGCCCATGCCGGCTGTTCCTCAAGCTCGAATCGCAAAATCCCGGCGGTTCCATCAAGGACCGCATCGGCCTGTCCATCATCGAAGCGGCCGAACGTGATGGCCTGCTCAAGCCTGGCGGCACCATCGTTGAAGCCACGGCCGGCAACACCGGCCTGGGCCTGGCCCTGGTCGGCGCCATCAAAGGCTATAAAGTGCTGTTGGTGGTCCCGGACAAAATGGCTACCGAGAAGATCCTGCACCTGAAGGCTCTGGGCGCCGACGTGCGCATCACCCGCTCCGACGTGGGCAAGGGCCACCCCGAGTACTACCAGGATTACGCTGCCCGCCTGGCCAACGAGATTCCTGGCGCTTTCTTCGCCGACCAGTTCAACAACCAGGCCAACCCGCTGGCCCACGAGACCACCACCGGGCCGGAAATCTGGGAACAGATGGCGCGCGAGATCGACGCCATCGTGGTCGGTGTCGGCTCTTCCGGCACGCTGACGGGCCTGTCCCGCTATTTCCGCAAGGTGGCGCCGCACGTCAAGTTCATCCTGGCCGACCCCAAGGGTTCGATCCTAAAGGAATACGTGGACACCGGCAAAGTGTCCGATACCAGCGGCTCCTGGGCCGTCGAAGGCATCGGCGAAGACTTCATTCCCGCCATCGCCAATATGGATGCGATCTCGCAGGCCTATACCATCACCGACCAGGAAAGCTTCGACAGCGCGCGCGCCCTGCTGCGCGCGGAAGGCATCCTGGCTGGCTCCTCGACCGGTACCCTGCTGGCTGCGGCCCTGAAATACTGCCGCGAACAGACCAGGCCGCAACGCGTGGTGACCTTCGTCTGCGATACCGGCACCCGCTACCTGTCCAAGGTTTACAACGACAGCTGGATGTTTGACCAGGGCCTGCTGCAGCGCCAGAAGCTGGGCGACCTGCGCGACCTGATCGGCCGCCTGTTCGAAAACGGCGACGTTGTCAGCGTGGCGCCAAGCGATACCCTGCTGATCGCCTTCAATCGCATGCGGGCCGCGGACCTGGCGCAGTTGCCCGTGATCGAAAATGGCAAGCTGGCAGGCATCATCGACGAATCGGACATCCTGCTCAAAGTAGAGAACGACGCCGCCCAGTTCAAGGGCGAAGTCGGAGCTACCATGACCAGCCGCGTCGAAACCCTGGCGCCGTCTTCCGGCACGCAAGCCCTCCGTGATACCCTTGACCGTGGCTTGACCGCCGTGATTGCCGAAGGCGGCAAATTCTATGGCCTGATCACTCGCTACGACTTACTTAATCACCTGCGCAGGACTTTATCTTGACCGACAAGAAAACCAAAGCCCACCTGGCCACGCGCGTCATCCACGCGGGCCAGCACCCTGACCCGTCGACCGGCGCCATCATGCCGCCGATCTACGCCACATCCACCTTCGTCCAGCAAAGCCCTGGCGTGCACAAGGGCCTGGACTACGGCCGCTCGCACAACCCGACGCGCTGGGCGCTCGAGCGCTGCGTGGCCGACCTGGAAGGCGGCGCGCAAGCGTTTGCCTTCGCCTCCGGCCTGGCCGCCATTTCGACCGTGCTGGAATTGCTGGACGCGGGCTCGCACATCGTGGCCGGCGATGATATGTATGGCGGCACTTTCCGCCTGTTCGAGCGCGTGCGCCGCCGCAGCGCTGGCCATGAGTTCACCTACGCCGACCTGACCAATCCGGAAAACCTGCTGGCTGCCCTGCGCCCGGAAACCAGAATGGTGTGGGTCGAGACCCCGACCAACCCGATGCTGAAGCTGGCCGACCTGGCTGCAATCGCCCGCATCTGCCGCGAGCGCGGCATCCTGGCTGTCGCTGACAACACCTTTGCCAGCCCGATCGTCCAGCGCCCGCTGGAACTGGGCTTCGACATCGTGGTGCACTCCGCAACCAAGTACCTGAACGGGCACTCCGACATTATCGGCGGCATCGCGGTAGTTGGCAGCGAAGAGCGCCAGTCGGCGTGGCGCGAGCAACTGGCCTTCCTGCAGAATTCCGTCGGCGCCATCGCCGGGCCATTCGACGCCTTCCTGGCCTTGCGCGGCGTGAAGACGCTGGCGATCCGGATGGAACGCCACTGCAAGAGTGCCCTGGAACTGGCGCGCTGGCTGGAACGCGAGCCGAAGGTGAAAAAGGTCTTCTATCCAGGCCTGGAGTCGCACCCACAGCACACCCTGGCCAAGGCGCAGATGGACGGTTTCGGCGGCATCATTTCGATCGACCTCGACACCGACCTGGCCGGCGCCCGCCGCTTCCTCGAACGCTGCGAAGTATTCGCGCTGGCGGAAAGCCTGGGCGGGGTCGAGTCGCTGATCGAGCACCCTGCCCTGATGACCCACGCGTCGATTCCAGCGGCGCAGCGCGCCACCCTGGGCATCGGCGATGGCCTGATCCGGCTCTCCGTCGGCATTGAAGATATCGAGGATTTGCGCCAAGACCTGCGTAATGCCCTCGACGCCATCTGACCGTCACTGCAGCAACTGCAAGCGCCCGATGCGGGTGCTTGACCTGTCCGGCCATTACCAGCGCCGGGTAGAGATCGACACCTGCCCGCACTGCTGCCTGGTGTGGTTCGACGACACGGAATCGGTGCGGCTGGCGGGCCCCGGCATCGCCGAATTCGTGCGCGAGATCCACGGCGCGATGCAGGCCGGCGGCGAACACGCGCACGCAGTCTCACTGGCGCGCGTGCAATCCTGCCCGGTCTGCAGCGCGCAGCTCAAACGCGTGTTCGACTTGTCGCGCTTCGGCCGCACCTCCAAGCTGCAATGCCCGCACGGGCATGGCTACTACCAGACATACATCCTTTACCTTGCCGAGAAAGGCTTCGCGCGGCCATTGGCATGGTCGGATATCCGTTCGCTGCAGGCGGCCGGCAAGGAAGTCTTTTGCGCCGGCTGCGGCTGCCCGCTTCCGGCGCGGCCGGTCGAAGCATGCCCGGCCTGTCATTCTGCGGTCGGAATCATTGACCCGGCCCGGCTGGCAAAAGCGGTTGTGCCGGGCGCCGACACCGGCAGCAGCACGGTCAGCGCCCCTGCCGTCGACCAGCACAAATGCCATGCCTGCGGCGGTTCCATCGACCTGACGCGCGACATTCATTGCCCCCACTGCCACGCACCGGTACTGCGGCGCGACACCGAAGAAGCATCGGTTGCCGCCGCAAAGGCAGCCAGTACGGCGGAAGCGGCCCTGGCGTCCGTGCGGGACGACAACAAGCTGAAAACCGCGGCGCAGCACATGATGGTCAATCTGGGCGAGGATCACCGCACGCAAAGGCTGCAGAACTTCGAGTTCAGGCTGGCCATCGGCCTGCTCATTGGCGCCATGACGCTGGGTATCATGGCCTGGTACCGCCAGCCCGCCCAGCGCGCCAACTGGAAGCGGCAGGAAGCCCCGTTGATTTCATACGCACCAAGGTTCAGGGAAACTGAATTAGTATGCGACCTCCATTCCTCGGTGCGCCGCGAGGTCCGGGTCCGACAGTTGATCGTGATGCCCGGCGCGCCTGGGCCAGGCACGGCCCAAGCCACGTATGGTGCAATGCAGGCCGCCTTCCTGCGTTCCAAGGTCGCGCGCCAGGAATGGGAAACAAGCGGGTCCTTCGAAATGCTGGAGCAGCAATTCTCCAATCCGTACGCAAGCGTGCAAAGCATGCCGCCCGGCTTCTTCCGCCGCGGCGAAGCGCTGGCCGCGGTCGAACGTGCGGCATTCTGCCTGCCGCTCCGTGAAATCAGCCCGCCAATGCTGGCGGAAGATGGCTTCCACCTGATCGAGGTTGTTGAGGCACGCTGACCCCTGGCAGGGTAAAATCAAGGCTCACGATAACCCTGCTCCAACCAGCTTGACTCCATCTGAACGCCAATGCAGCAACTGCGGGAACCCGATGCGGGTCCTCGACTTGTCAGGCCATTATCAGCGCCGCGTCCAGGTCGATACCTGTACTCACTGTTGCCTGGTGTGGTTCGATGACACGGAATCGGTGCGCCTCGCGGGACCGGGCATCGCCGAATTCGTGAGAGAGATCCATGGCGCCATGCAGGCAGGCGGCGAACATGCCCATGCTGTCTCGCTGGCGCGCATGCAATCATGCCCGGTTTGCAAATCGACGCTCAAGACCGTCTCGAACCGCACCCGGTTCGGGCGCACTACCCAGATGGAATGCCCGGAGGGCCACGGGTATTATCAAACCTACATCCTCTACCTTGCCGAGAAAGGCTTCGTAAGGCCCCTTGCATGGGCGGATATCCGCTCGCTGCTTGCCGCAGGCAAGAAGCTGTTCTGCGCCGACTGCGGCTATCCCTTGCCTGACCGTCCGGTTGATGAATGCCCCGCCTGCAAATCCGCCGTCGAAGTCATCGACCCCACCCGCTTGGCAATGGCGATCGACCGGCACGAAGCATCTTCAGTACAGGCAGCGACCGCAGTCGACCAGCACAAATGCCACGCCTGCGGAGGCGCCGTCGACCAGTCGCGCGAGATCTATTGCTCGCATTGCCACGCACCGGTGCTGCGCCATGACACCGCCAATGCCGCCACTGCCGCCGCAAACGCATCGGCGATGGCGCAAGCAGCCGAGCGAGCGCGACGCCGGCAGCAGGAGGCAGCGGCCAGCGCCGCCAACGCCCTGGCCGCCCAGCGCGCGATGAATACTTATATGGAGGGACAGCGTGGCCAATGGCGGAAAAACCTGGAGTTCAGGATTGCTGTGGGTATCCTGATCGCGGCCTTCGGCTTCATCACGTTCATGCGGTTCCACTTCTTCTGATTCGAAATTCTTCCCCGCCTTGCAGTCTCTCCGCGGCAAAGTCAATGAATCGCCTTACCCTGCGCGGCATGTCGGTGCGCTGAGCATAATACAGGTACAGCCCCATGCGATCACTCGTGCTTTGCGTCAGTAACGGCACCAGGTGCTTTGCATGAATTTCGGCCGTGGCATTGATGCTATCGATCTGTCCGATACCGATGCCGCTCAAGACCGCGTGCATCTCGGCTTCGGGATCACTACAGCAAACGACATGGTCCATCGATTTGTACAAAATTTCGCCCTCCACCTGGAACTCCCAGGGTACAGGCCGCCCAGTTCCCGGCTGCCGATAACCGATACAACGATGATTTGCCAAATCGTCGATGGTTTGCGGTACTCCATGCGTCTGCAGGTAGCTCGGGGTGGCGCAAACGATTAACTGGATCGGAAACAGCCATCGTGATACCACTTGTGCAGTGGGCGCATTGCCGGCCTTGAAGCCAAGATCAATGCGCTCACCAACGGTGTCGGTACTTCGGTCCTCCAGCACCAGGTCAAAAGTGACACCTGGGTGCAAGCGGGTGAACTCTGCCACCAAAGGCATCAGGACTTTTCGCCCCACTGCACCGCCGGCACTGACGCGTATCAGGCCTTGGTCGCCTTTCGCGGAATTTTTCACGCGATTAAGCGCGCCGGAAAAGCCTTCCATGCTCGCCCGAACGGAATCGAAGAGCAGTTGGCCGTCTTCGGTCAAAGTATTTTTGCGCGTTGTTCGATGAAACAGACGCACACCAAGGTAGTGCTCAAGTTGACGAATGTTTTTGCTCACCGCCTGAGGCGTGATGCCCTGTGCGGTTGCCGCTCGATTAAAGCTGCCGAGTTCCGCTGCCCTGATAAAGGTTGCTATGGCCCTTAGTTCATCCATGGTTACATCCGAGAATCGATTCCATTGTTTGAAAGTATAGCAAGGACCAGCCTATTAACAACCAATGGTTGTCTTTGATTTCGCCGGGTAGCAACTACCGGGTTATTCATGCTTTCCCTAAAGTGGTCCCTGTCCACCGACACATCATCAACCACTGAAGGAGAATCACCATGAACGCCATTGCAAACAACCTGTCCGGCCGTGTAGCCGTCATCACTGGCGCATCGAGCGGCATGGGCCGCGCTACCGCCCTGCTGCTCGCTTCGCGCGGAGCGAAAGTGGCGCTGCTTGCCCGCCGCAAGGAGGCTCTGGATGCCATCGCAGCAGAAATTCGCCAGCTGGGCGGCGAGGCCCTTGCCCTCGCCACTGACGTAACCGATCAAGCGTCTGTGGAAGCTGCAGCCGCTGCCGTACGCGAGCACCTGGGTAATGCCGACTTGGTATTTAACAACGCCGGCTTGATGCTGCCTGGCGCGATCGGCGCCCAGCCCCAGAAGGAATGGGAGTCGCAAATCGACCTGAACGTCACCGGCGCAATGCGCGTCATCCAGGCATTTATCCCTCAACTTGAAGAGTCTGCCGCACAGGGCAAGGTGGTTGACCTGATCAATACCTCGTCGATCGCAGGCCAGTACGTGTATGGCTATTTCGCGGTGTACTCTGCCACGAAAGCATTTGTCAGCCACCTGACCCGCCACCTGCGCCTGGAACTGGGACCGAAGAACATCCGTGTGTCGGTGATCGAACCGGGCATCACCGAGACCGAACTGCAGAGCCACTTCACTTTCCAGGGCGCGATTGACTGGCTGGAAAACGCCTCGAAGTCGATCGACTTCCTCAAAGCCGAGGACATCGCACAAACTGTCGGCTTCATCGTGTCGATGCCAAAGCACGTGAACATGCAGCAAATCGTGGTCATGCCAACCAAGGAAGGCATCTGACGCCAGCCGTCAGTTTTCACTTGGGCGCCGGGCTGGATCGCTGATGTTGAACACCCGGCGCACGAGGCTTTCCAGCGCCACGAACACGCCCTCCACGCCAAAGCCGGCGATGAAGGATAGCGCCGAGGTGCTGAGCGCCCAGTTCCCCAGCAAGCCGATTTCGCTGCCTGGCGTGTGGCCGGACGGATTGACGAACAGCGCAATACAGGCGCCAATCGTGGCGCCCAGCGCCAGCTGCAGCAAGGCCAGCGTGAAATCGCGCGGCGACAGCAGGCTTTCGCGCATCTTGGCCCACAGGCCGCGCACCACGGCGGCGCCGGCGCCCAGCACGCCATAGCACAGCGGCAGTACAGCCGTTCCGACCACCAGCGTGACGACGCGCGCCTGCTCTTCCTGCGCACGCTGCAATCGGCTCTCTTTTTCGGACGGCGCGGCAACTGCCTGCTGTGCTACGCCGCCTTCCGGCAAGCGCCCGAACGGGCGGGCCAGCAAGCCGTAACAGGCTTGCCAGGGAACCAGCCAGTCACGCAGGTTCATGCTGATCGCAGCCGCTTGCGCCGACAATTGCCGGCGCCGTGTACAGAGCTGGTACTCCTCCGTGTTGCGATAGTGCGGCACCCCGGCCCTGTCGGCCTCCGTGCAAAACTGCATCGGAGGTGCGGTGGCGTTGGCGGTATGCTTGAATTCCGCCTCCTCGATTTCCTTGGACAGCGCAACCTGCGCCACCTGCACGGCATCAAGGTGCTGCAGGATGGCGCTGCCGCCCGCAACGTGCCAGGACATCACGCAGGTCAGGACCAGTCCAATCAGCAGCAGGTAGACCACCAGCTTCATGCGCAGGTTGAAACTTGAGGCCACCCTGACCAGGCCGGGAAAGGCATTGCGGGCCAGGGTCAGGCGCGTCGGCTTGTCCCAGTGCGAATTGTGCGAGCTGCCGTTTTCACCAGTACCGTTGCCGAACATCTTGCTGCGCAGCCAGTTGCGCCAGTCGCGCCGGTTGTCCTCCCCCACCACCAGCAACGTGAAGGCGATGGTCAGGCCTGTCGCCGGGCGCGCGGCAGCGTTCAGTTTGTCCTTGGCGCACAGCACCTTGACCGCCTGTGCCACGCGCTGCTCCTCGCTTCCGGGCGGCGACAGCCCAATCGCGCACAGTTCATCGATGTGCGGCTCACCGTCGTCGTGACTGTGGAAGTTGTAGAGGCTCTTGTCCCAGCGTCCGGAGATGTGGTCAAGCAGCAGGAAGACCTCGTTCAATTCGCGCACGAAGATGAAGTCTTCGATCCGTTGTTGGCAGGCGGCGCTGCCATTCTCGTCAGGGCTGGAAGACATGGGCGCCTCCCCAATTAGCAGTTTGTCACTTCATTGTGCGCCTGCCAATACGGGGAGGACTTTGCGCTAGCTCAAACGTGAACCTTATTCGCCTGGATGGTATTTGCGTTCCAGGTTCTTTTCGATGTCTTCCTTGTAGAACAGCACGTCCTTGAACTCGCCGCGCGCATACATCTCGGCCTGGTCGTTGAAGTGCGGCGATGCCGGGTCGCCGCTTTCGCCGCCGGCCAGGATGCTCTTCGCCTTGATCTTCGGACCGAACTCCACGGCGGCCACAAAACTGTTGCCGCGCTCGCCATAAATCCGCTTCGTGCGCTGCTGAGAAGTCATGCCATAGGCGGCCAGCGCGCCGAAATTGCCGGACGCATAAGGCACGGGAATGCTTGGCTTGTTGTCGTCAAACGGCTGCACGATATCGCCAGTCAGGCGCTGGAAGCGGTTGATTTCACCCCATGGTGTTTTCCAGCTTCCAAAGTCGGCGGCCAGCTTGTTCGAGGCGCGCACCAGCGCTTCCAGGCGCTGCTTCGGGGTGAGCTGGGTCGCCAGGTAATCGAGAACCGGCATGCCCTTCTCTTTCGCGGCCGGGCCATACTGCTTGACCTGGTCCTGCAGCCAATAGATCGCCACCGAGGTAGGTACTGAAGTCAGCGAGTAACGCATGTCCCAATCGCGCAGCAGCGTGATTTGCTCGATTACGGCGGCCTTGGACAGGTCGCTGGCCGGCGCTTCGTCATACGCACGCACCAGCAGTGGCAGCAACGGTTCGAACGCCGGCAACTGGTTGTCGTAAGCTGCGGCGATCAGGCTGTCGATGGTGAAGTCTTTCTTCCCCTGCAGCACACGCACCGCGTGGATGCCGCGCGCATTCTCGGGATTGACCGACATATAGGCCGGATAGTCCTCAGGGCGTGGGCTGTAGGCGCCAGCCGCCGAGAATGGCCAGTTATTGGTGTTCTGGATCCAGCCGTTCTTCGGATTGAAGAGCTGGATGGTTTCGCGCACCTGGTGCAAGCCCTTCCAGTCAGTCGCCGGTTCGGCGCCGTCGACCGGCTTGGTGTAATCGAAACGCGGGTCGCGTACCGGCATGAAATTGCCGTGGAAGTAGGCAATATTGCCGTCTGCGTCTGCATACACCGTGTTATTGGAGGAATTGGTGCGCAGTTCCATCGACTTGTAGAAGGCCGGATAGTTGCGGGCCTTGGTGCGGATGAAGGATTGCGTCAAGGCCTTCAGCGGCTCGTTCATCATCGCCACGGAGACCCATTTGCCGCCTTGCTCGCGCACCACCGGGCCGCGATGGGTGAAATACGCGGTGACGGCCTTTTCGGCCATGCTGCCGTCTGCAGCCTTGTACGGCAAGCGCACTTGCTCGGTGCGGAAGGGGCGCAGTTCTTTGCCGTACTGGTAGAAGAACTTGCCGTCTTTTTCGACCACCGTCTCAAGATATTCGTCGATCACGTCCCCGCCGCCGGACGTGTGCATCCAGCCAACGCGATCGTTGAAGCCCTGGTAGACAAAGAACTGGCCCCAGGTCACCGCGCCATAGGCATTCAGGCCTTCCTGGCTGCTCACATGAATCTCGGGGCGGAAGTAGAACGAGGTGTGCGGGTTGATCATCAGCAGCGCATGGCCCGATTTGCTCAGGGCCGGAGCGATGGCAAAGCCGTTCGAGCCGCGCGGCTCGTTATCCAGGTCGCTGCCAATGGCAACCGTGGTTGGCGCCGGCCGCTTGCTGTAGAACGCCTTCAACTGGTCGATGCTGATGGTCTCGATATCGCCGCCGATGCTGCCCTCGCTGAAGCTGAGCGCCATCCAGGGTTCGAAACGGGTCAACAGGCGTGGCTCTGCCTTCGGGTGGGTGTGCAGGTAGAAGTTCAGGCCATCGGCCCAGGCTACCATCAATTTCTTCAGCCACTCGGGGCTGGCCTTATACTGCGCCTTCAACTGCTCGGGCGTGATGAAGAGCTTCATGCGCAGGTCCTGGTACAGCGCCTTCTCGCCCTCCACTTCCGCCAGGCGGCCCATCGCGTTGATGAAATTCAGCTCGATGCGCTTGAAGTCATCTTCCGACTGCGCATACATCATGCCGAAGACCGCTTCGGCGTCGCTCCTGCCATAAATATGCGGAATGCCCCATTTGTCGCGCAGGATCGTGACGCGCTTGGCAATTGCTTGCAGGCGCAACACTTCCGCAGGACTCAATGCCCCTGCCGCCTGCGGAGCGGCAGGGGCGGCAATCGCAGGAACGGCACAGAACGCGACTAACGCGGCATTCAGCTTAAGCATGCTTTATTGCTCCACCAGTTGGGCGATGCGTTCGCGCAGTTCGGCATTTTCAGCACGCAGCGCCGCATTCTTTTCCTTCAGTTGCGAGATCTCCAGGCGCAGCACTTCCACCTCGGTCAGCGGGGCTGGGCGTTCGGCTGCTTCGTAATGGCCCTCGCCAGCATCCTCTTTCGGCGCCTTTGGCGGACGGTTGGCAGCGCGCTGTTCGCGGATCTCGCGGGCAGCCTGCTGCAGGAACTTGCGGCCACCGGCGACGGCCGACTTCTGGTCTTCCTCCGACAGCGTGGCCACGGTGGCGGCGGCATTGATCGAGATCGTGCCGGAACGCACAGCTTCCACCAGCTCCGGCGTGGCGCTACGGGTGATCTTTTCGATCTGTCCCAGGGTGTTGGCGCTCAGGCGCGCGGCGCGGGCGATATCTTCCCGTTTGGCTTTCGGTTTTGGCGGCGGAGCCGCTTCTTCGGCTTCCGGGTCCGGCGGCGCAATGGCGGCATCCTCCGCCTTGGCCTGCTCTTTTACGGCCTGCTCGCGCTTGGCCAGGATTTCCTGCTGGCGCAAAGCCAGCACGCCACGCTGGAAGTCCGACACGCTGCGGCGGCCCAGGTGGTTATCGATCATCCACAGCATCACGTCTTCAATATCCTTGAAGCTCGTGTTTTGGGTGACTTTGAAAGGAATGCCATGCTGCTGGCAGATCGAATAGCGGTTATGGCCATCGACCAGAACATCGTTCCACAGCACCAGCGCATCGCGGCAACCTTCGGCCAGCAGGCTGCGCTCCAGCGCGGTGCGCTCAGCCTCGGTCAAAGGTTCGATATAGTCCCGCAGGACGTCATTAATCTTGATTTGCATGTGGTCTTTCCAGGGAATTCTGCGACCAGCATGCTACAACATTCCGCGGCGATTACAAGCATTGCCAAATTTGCTACTACTAGATGTTAACGAAGAGGCATGTCATAATAGCGGGCTTCAAAGTGCCCCGGTGGTGAAATTGGTAGACACACCGGACTTAAAATCCGTTGCCTGCAAGGGCGTGCCGGTTCGATTCCGGCCCGGGGCACCATCCACCGGCATCAGCCTTCCTTGCTGTTTGGCTCAAACAAGAAAATGTATTCAATGCGCAGCCCGGCGATTGAAAACGCGAGCGAAAGGCTCGGCTCATAGCGCTCGGCTTTACTTTACATTGCGGCGATAAACTCGTCCGCTGGGAGTGCAAAACCACCAAGCCACTCGCAGATGCGGCGGCTTATGGGCCCCATAGTGACGGCATTGTGCCAGCTTCCACAATACCGTCCCGCAAAGTCCCCCTAATAGGCAACTTTGCGGGGACAGTTGACAGGGAACACCGTCGTAGGCAAGGTCACCGTACATTGGCGCCAGCAGCGCATCACTCAGGACCGCGTGTCAACCGGTCGAGATGCGTTTTGAGTATATCGATCAGCGCTTTCGCTTTCTCCTCACGCGAGCTGCTGCAACCTCCGCTCTTGCCAGCACAACGATGCCTCAGGCAATCGCGCAGACTTTCTAGATCGAGCCCAATTTTCTTCATGCGTTTGGCCAGTTCCGGGCTGATCACACGATCATCCAGCAGGCATTCGAACAAGCCGCACCAGTCCGGCGGCACATCATTATCGTGGCGACCGCCTGGCAAAATCCCGGTGGCAGGATTGTCCCCGCCGTGCCATATGGCAGCAGTACGTATTGCTTCGCGAGTAAATCTCTGTTCACGCACTGTCCTGCCAGAAACCAGGAAGTGGCAGCTATAAATCCCCGCTTGGGTTGCAATGCGATGCGCTTCATAACGGCCTGGCTCTCCGCTGACACTGTGCAAGATGACGGCAATTGTGCTGCGATCAGGCCGCGTCATTTCAACTTGAACTGTGGCGCTACCGCGGAAAGGAGCGCCGTATTCGGTCAGGATTGCTGTCAACGTAAGCTTTGCGCCGGGCTGGCGGCTGTCCTGGTGCACGGCGGCCTCCAGTCGCAGGTTTGAATAGGCCGCCACGCTTGCCGAATAATGCACGCCCACCTCGTTCGTGGCACCCGGCCAGCCGCCGTTGGGTACATGGGTGGTCGGGATATCATACATGCGCCGGTTCAGGGTAAGCAGAAGGTACCAGCGTCCTGCATGCGCCGGGACGCCACCGGCCAGTAAAGGCAAGCCGGCTCGCATGTACATGGTGCGTGCGCTCGTGCGGCCAATTAATGATGGATTGCTGATCGGTACGATTTGGCCAGCCGGCGTTTCAAGCGCCATGGTCAGGACATGGGCCGGACGACCCAGCACCAGCGCCGTGATTTCGACGTCAGATTCGATGACATCGAACGCAATCCGCTCGATCACGCCGGGGCGTGCCCAGCCTTCCGGATCGACCACAATGTCATTGTTGTTTACGCCACTCAGGATCTGCACATAGTACTTTTCCAACAGAAAAGTCTCATTAGCGCTAATGTTGCCGGTCATCAGCAAATAGCCGCCCGTTCCGCTCGTCAAAGCGTCGAGGGCCGCGGGCTGGATCTGTTCCGCCGTGCCCATGCCAATGGCAAAAACCCGATTGTCGATCACGCTGTCAGCAACTTCGGCAATGTATTTGGATGCTGTTTCGATGCCGTCGGTCAGAACGATCATCGCCTTATTGCTCCAGGTGCCGATTGCGCCATTGAGCTTCATGCGGGCCAGCTCGATGCCGTCGCCGATGGCGGTAGCTCCGTTAGGGTTGGAGGCGTGCACGGAGATGGCGCCAGCCGCGGCGTCACGGCCGCCGCCTGCCCCGGGGGCGCCGGCGACCGCCACGTCCATCACAGGATGGGGATCCTGGTCGTAGGAGTTGATGCCGATGCCATTGTCATCCCACAACAAGTCAACGAATACCGAGGCGGAGTCCTTCAATACCTGCTCCTTGGTGCGGCCCTCGTCGGTTGTTTCGAGCATCGAACCGGAGCGGTCGAAAACCAGTTGCGCAGCGACTGTTGGACGCGGGATCACAATGCCGGAAAGCGTCACGATAAAATTCTCGCCCGTGGCAAGGCACCGAATGGTGACTTGCTGGGAGGGCACCGGACCGGCTGCGCCCGCATTGAGGCGGAACCAGATGAAGGCCGGCCATGGCGACGGGCCCGCGGGCAGAGCCGGCACAATGGCAGGACCTTCCAGCGCGAACGGCGCAACCGGCGGATTCAGGACCTGGAACGTGACGCCAACGCAGCTATTGACGTTGAAGCGGGCAGCGCGCACCACGCTAAGGCCAGTGGGAACATCATTAAAATTGACTGTGCTGGTAGCAAGATCGATATCGCCACTTGGGACAGGCTCGTTATATTGCGCCATGAAATTGACGATAACCGAAGTGCACACCGCACAGAATGCCTCGCCGGTATTCCGCATCATACAGGTCCAGGCCGGACGGTAGCAGCCGCAATGGCTATGGTCCGCACCTTCGAAGGTGCCGATGGCGCCAGCCGGTACCGGACTCGGACCAGGATCATCCATCCCGCAATTGGGGTTGGCCCGAGTCGGATTCGCCGGGCCGGCCGTCACCAGGGCGGACCACTTGCAGGTCATAGGATTGCTGTTAGTCGTGATATTCGGCTGGAAAGGTTCGCCACCGGCGTAGTTATTTGGTCCATCCGAGTCATATTCGTCAGCTAAGCCGAAGACGGAATGCCCCAATTCGTGGATCGCCACTTCGCGCCAGTCCCAACCACCGTTGCTGGTCCAGGCAACCTGTCCGCCCCCGCCACCACGCTCGGGGTCATTGCAAATGACGATGATTTGGTTCCAGTCGGGTAACAGGCCAGCAACCGTGGTCCGCACCAGGTTGGCATCGCCGTACAGCAACCGCTGCGCGGCACCGTTGTGGCAGAAGGTAGAGTCGAAATAGGTCGCCTTGGTGCTGCCGTTGCCGCCGCCATCGGCGCAATTTGGTTTATCCGCGCCTGAGTCAGTCGAAGCCACATCGACCCGATAAACATTCATCCCGCATTGGATTTCGGGGCGGTCGAAGGGCGCGATGCTTAGCAGCCGGTCAACAACTGCCTGGGCATCAGCGGCAAACTGGCCGAGTTGGGCTGCCTGATAGCCGTCAGCGACGAAAACCAGGTTCCAGCGGGTGGCTGGCGTGCCGGAATCAAAGATCTTGGTCAGGCCAACGATTGTGCCGTCTGCGGTACTCATTTTACTTCTCCTTCGGTTGGCAGTTCGACGCAAATAAGATCCTCGGATTGGGGCATCGCGGCAGAATTGCTGACGCCATGCTGGGGCGCGTTTTGCATATTGTTCTTCGGTCTGGAGGTAACAATTGCAACCGAACCACCTTCCGGCAGCGCTGGCACGAGCATGTCGATTTCTCCGCGCCGCAACACGGATGCGCGCCGCAACGGATGGGCCTTATCACCGGTCGGGAATTCCATGCTGTTCGGTATCAGCTCAGTAATGCAGCGGCAGTAGAGAACCTGGCGATTCGCACCTCGTAGCTCTACGAAGTCCCCAATATGAATTTCACCGCGCACCTGGGTTGGCGGCACGCGCTGACTCACTTTCCTGGTCGATTTCAGGGTGAATTTATCGCCTTCATAGGCGAATGTAATGCGCCATGCTTGGGTCATCATTGTCTCCCTTGCGAGCTCTGTTGAAGAATTCGATCAATTTGTCCTGCTTTCGTCTTCCCCACATCTTGCGGTTTGATCGAAAGCCTGGAATTGGTGCTGCCACCCAAATTTGGAGGCGCGTGTCCCCCAGATTTCAAAAGGAATGGATGTCGTTCCGCAAGCGAAGTGTGTATTGCGGGCTGATCTTGTCTTTGCGTCGCGTCTGCTGCACTTAGCTGAAACTTAAATTACGTGTTCCCCTAAGTTGACGGAGGGCATTAGGCGAACATACACTCCGCCCCGTTATCATTTTTTGGAGCCCCCTTTCATGGGCACTTGTTCGAGTCATAGTTGTCACCGAATTCACTTCGGCATCGCATAACGGCACGATCACGTCCTGGGCTCCTG
>JBCNOP010000104.1:0-16997 GCA_039593775.1 Pseudoduganella sp. | reverse complement strand
GGCAAGTCCGCGAAGGAGCGTCATCTGGATTCCTGTTTGATTACCTGGGAGGTAATCGTCGCATGGCGTGCATTTGTTGACAATGGCTTCACCAATCAACGAAAGGAGAACACCATGCAGATCGTAGAAAAATACCTCGCCGCCTGGAACGAACGCAATGCCGAAGAACGTCTCGCGCGCGTCGCAGCGGCTTTCACCTCGGAAGCAAGCTACAAGGACCCGCTGATGCAGGGCGCCGGCCACGCTGCCATCGATGCGATGATCGCCGGTGCGCAAGGCCACTTCCCTGGCCACCGCTTCGAACTGGCCGGCACTCCGGACAGCCATAACGACGTGCTGCGCTTTTCGTGGACCCTGGCGGCACCGGGCAGCGAGCCGGTCGCCAAAGGAACCGACTTCGCCGTCGTTGCCGCAGATGGCCGCCTTGGCAGCGTCACCGGCTTCATCGACTACTTCGCACAGTAAGCAAGGGAGGCAATCATGACCGCATACACAATCTCCGGCGCACGCGTCATCGAACCGAACACCGTGCGCACTGCCGACGGCGTCAACCTGTTCTTCCGCGACTGGGGTGACGGCGAACCGGTGCTGTTCGTTGGTGGATGGTCGCTGGGCGCCGATTCGTGGTGCTACCAGATGCTGGCACTGGCGGAAGAGGGAATGCGCGTGATTGCCTTCGACCGGCGCGGACATGGCCGCTCCAGCGATCCTGGCCGCGGCTATGACTTCAGCACCCTGGCCGATGACCTGGCTGCCGTGCTGGAAGCGCTCGACCTGGACGGCGTCACGCTGGTGGCGCACTCGATGGGCTGCAATGAAGTGGTGCGCTACCTGAGCCGCCATGGCCAGCGCCGCATCAAGCGTGTCGCCCTGCTGGGCACCATGACGCCCTGCATCGCGAGATCAGCGGACAACCCGGACGGCATCGATCCCGCGCTGCTCGAATACTTTCGCCGCGAGCAGCTGATGAAGGACCTGCCCAAATGGATCGACGAAAACCTGCTGCCATTCGTTGCCGAAGATATCCCGCAAGGCCTGCGCGACTGGCTGCGCGCCATGCCGCTGCAAGCCTCACTGCAGGCGCTGTATGAATGCAACCGCTCTTTGCAGCGCGAAGATTTCCGCGCCGAGCTGCCGCGCATTACGCTGCCGGTACTGCTGATTGCCGGCACCAGCGACGCCAGCGCGCCATTCGAGCTGACGGCCAGGCCCAGCGCCGCCCTGCTGCCGAATGCGAAACTGCAGGTGTACGAAGGCGCGCCCCATGGTATGTTCCTCACCCACATGGCAAGAGTGAACAAGGACTTGCTGGACTTCATCCAGTCATGAGAGGAGCGATATGGGAGCGGCAGCATCAGGGCAGTATTTCAGCGATTACGCGGCGGCGATGCGCTATTGGCGCGGCAAGCGCGGTTTCAGCCAGTTGCGGCTGTCGGCCGAGAGCGGCATCTCGCAGCGGCATATCAGTTTCCTGGAAAGCGGGCGTTCTCAGCCCAGCCGCGAAATGATCCTGAAGCTTGGCATCGTGCTCGACATACCGCTGCGGGAGCGCAATGTGATGCTGCTGGCGGCCGGCTATGCACCGGCCTACCAGGAGCGCAACTTGTCCGATCCCGAAATGCGGGCGGTGAAGCAGGCACTGGATTTCATGCTGCAGCAGCAGGCGCCATATCCTGCGCTGGTCGTGGACCGGCTGTGGAACCTGGTCATGAGCAATGGCCCAGCCAGCAGGATGATCCAGTGGCTGCTCGATGGCCCGCCGTCCACCAGCAATGTCATCAAGCTGACGCTGGATCCGGACGGCCTGCGCAAATACATCGTCAACTGGGAGGAAGTGAGCGTCGACCTTCTGCAATGGATTCAACGCGAAGCCATGGGCGACGGGCCAGGCAGCGAGGCGACGCAGCTGCTGGAAGAATTGCTGGCGATTCCAGGTATCCGGGCCGCATCGAAGACGGCCAACCTGGATCGCCGCGCGCTGCCCTTCCTGCCGTTCACGGTGCGCAAGGATGGTGTGGAGCTTAACCTGTTCACCACCATCACCACACTCGGCACGCCACATGACGTGACGGTGCATGAGTTGCGCATGGAGGCCTTCTTCCCCGCCGACGAAGCGACGGCGGAGTGGTTCCGCAAGCAGCCGGCCTAGAATTCTTCCCAGTCGTCACCAGGCGGCGTTGCGCGCGCCGGCGACGCTGCAGGTTTGGCCGAGGCACCCCGCGCAGCACTTGCGCGGCTGCCAGCACCGGTAGCGCTGGCTCGCGGCGTCCCGGCCCTTGCCGCCCCCGCTCGCGTGGTCCCGCCGGATGCACGCGCTGCCGTCGAAGCGCCCGAGGCACTCGCGGCGTCTGCGGCTTCCGCCTCGACGATATCGTCTGCCACTTCGTGCGCTGGCACTGCCTCATCGCTGGCCGCTGCAGCGGCTGCTCGCCGCGTGGCGCCTGCACCCTTGTTTGCCGCCCCCCGCGCCGCTCGCAACGCCGGCACGGTAGCCCGCACTGGCACGCTGACAGCGGTGGAAGCGCTCGCTACCGGCCGCGCAGCCGCGAACTCCGCTGCCGAACCTTCCATCCTGAACACCGACACCGCCTCTACCAGCCGCTCCGACTGTTCCTGCATGCTGCGCGCCGCGGCCGCCGCCTGTTCCACCAGCGCCGCATTCTGCTGCGTTGCGTTATCCATCTCCACGATGGCCTTGTTCACCTGCTCGATGCCGGAAGACTGTTCCTGGCTGGCCGAAGTAATTTCGTTCATGATGTCGGCTACCTGCTGCACGGACGTCACGATCTGCTGCATGGTCGCCCCGGCACGGTCCACCAGTGCTCCACCCGCATCAACCTTGGCAATCGAATCGTCGATCAGCTCCTTGATTTCCTTGGCCGCCGCGGCGCTGCGTTGCGCAAGGTTGCGCACTTCCGACGCCACCACGGCAAAGCCGCGTCCCTGTTCGCCGGCCCGTGCTGCTTCGACTGCGGCATTCAGCGCCAGGATATTGGTCTGGAACGCAATGCCATCGATCGCGCTGATGATATCCGCCATGCGCGCCGAGCTGGCCTTGATCGCCCCCATGGTATCGACCACCTCGCCCACCACCTGGCCGCCCTCGCTGGCATGGCCGGCCGCCGACACCACCAGCTGGTTGGCCTGGCGCGCGTTGTCCGCATTCTGCTTGACCGTCGACGTCAACTCCTCCATCGACGAAGCGGTTTCCTCCAGGCTGGCGGCCTGCTGTTCGGTGCGGCGCGACAGGTCAAGATTGCCGGCCGCAATTTCCGCCGCCGCGGTATTGATCGTATCGGTGGACATGCGCACCGAGCCAACGGTGCGCTTCAGGGATGCCACCATGTCCTGCAGCGCGTGCAGCAAGCGCCCGGTTTCATCCTTGCGGCTGGTGTCGATGTCGGCAGTCAGGTCGCCTTGTGCCACGGTTTCCGCCACCGCCACCGCCTGCAGCAGCGGCCCCGTCACCGAGCGGGTGATCAGGTAGCCTGCCACGATCGACAACGCCGTCGCCAGCACCAGCAGGCCGATCATCAGCATCGTCGCATTCGATGCCGAGCGGCTTGCTTCTTCGCCGTCCTGGTTCATCAGCTTGTTTTGCAGCGCGAGGATGGCATCAAGCTTGCCAAAGTAGGCGTTCTGCAGCGGGATAGCTTGCTTGAACAGCGTTTGCACCGCACTATCCTGGTCGCCTTCGTTGAACAGCTTGACGACTTCGTCGCGCTTGGCGCGGAAGGCTTCAAAGGCCTGGGTTTCCTCGGCAAACAGCTTCTTTGCTTCCTCCAGCACCAGGATCTTCTGCAGCTTGTCGGCCGCCGTGGCACCGGCCTTGTCCGCTTCCGCCATACTGGCGAGGAAGGTCTCACTGCTGATCTTGTCCGGTGCCAGCATGGCATTGCGCAGCGCTTGCGCCGAGCGGTTGGAATAGCTGCGCATTTCGTTGGTCAGCTGCACCTTGAGGTAGCGATCGCTGATCAGGCGATCAGTCAGGCCTGCGTTGTGGCTCAGGCGGCTGATGCCAGTCAGCGACATTGCCAGTTGGATTGCAATGGCCAGCGCAAACCCGATCGCCAGCTTCACACCGATATTCATGTTCGAAAAGCTCATGCCAGCCTCGCCAGAAAGTGGTTTTTACTCGATGATCGCACAGGCATGGTAACGCGGCGCGGCGATCAATGCCACAGCGGCGTCAGGGGACTGGCTGGTAGGCTGAAACGATGCCGCGTCCGTGGTCAGGCACCAGGGACCGGCCATTCGCCTCGCCTACATACTTGCCGTAAATACGTGCCACAGTCCCGTCGGTCACCATGCCAAGCAAGACCTCCGCGAATGCCTTGCGTGCCGCTGGCGCGAATTCATGGCGTGACAGATAGGCACCGGCGAGCACAGGCGGTGATTCGGTCACCGGCAGCACGCTGACGTGTTCCTTGAGGCCGGCGCTTAGCAGGTAGCGGGAGTAAATGGTCATTGGCGCCAGTATTGCTTCGACGCGCCTGGAGGCCATTTTCCTGAAGGCGATGTCAAAGTCGTTGACCACTTCCACCCGTCCCTGCTCGCGCAGGCGCTCGACCTGGGCCAGCACTTCAGGCGTGTAGAGGATGCCGCGGACCAGGTTCAGCCGCGCGCTGCCCTGTTCAACGAATTCAGCCAGCGACTTGAAGCTGCCCTGCACGCTGCGCGACAAGACCAGGTCGAAGCGCGTGGTGACAAAGGGCACGAACTGGCCAAGGCGGTCGCGCTCGGCGCTGCGAACCGAGCTGGCGGTCAGGTTGATGCGGCCATTGGCATATTCGGCCCACAGGCGCGCGCGCGGGTACCAGCTGATGCTGAGCGGGCAATTGGTGCGGCGCGCCAGTTCGCGCAGTACATCGATAGCGGCCCCGCTGACTTTGTCTTCTTCGCGGAAAGATGCCAGGCCAAGATCGCTGGCGCCGGCATGCAAGGGAGCCGGGCAGGCGGGGGCGGCAAGGGCCGGGGTGGCGGCCAGGGCGAACAGCAGGGGCAAGATGTACATGGCCAGCAGTATATCCGCCGGGCACCTTGCCCAAAATGCTGTATATAATTACAGTATCACAAGCGAACTCGACTATTGATATGGACTGGCCCCGCCGCATTGCCCACCTCGACATGGACGCCTTTTACGCGTCCGTGGAGTTGTTGCGCTATCCGGAATTGCGCGGCCTGCCCGTGGTGATCGGCGGCGGAGGACGCCACCAGCCGCGCGAGCTGCCGGACGGCACGCGCGAATTCTCCCGCCTGCGCGATTACGTCGGGCGTGGCGTGATCACCACCTCCACCTATGAGGCGCGGGCGCTCGGCGTGTTTTCCGCCATGGGCACCATGAAGGCGGCCGCCCTGGCGCCCGATGCCATCCTGCTGCCAGTCGATTTCGATTCCTACCGCAAGTATTCGCGCCTGTTCAAGGCGGCCGTGGCCAGCATCGCCCCGCAAATCGAAGACCACGGCATTGACGAGATCTATATCGACTTGACCGAGGTGGAGGGCGAAACCCGCGAGCTGGCGCAACGGATCAAGGATGCGGTGCGCGCGGCTACCGGGCTATCGTGCTCGATCGGCGTCGCGCCCAACAAGCTGCTGGCCAAGATCTGCTCCGACCTGGACAAGCCCAACGGCCTGACTGTCGTTGGCTATGACGACGTGCCGGCCCGCATCTGGCCGCTGGCTGTGCGCAAGGTGAACGGCATCGGCCCCAAGGCCGAGAAAAAGCTGGTCGCGCTCGGCATCGACACCGTCGGCCAACTGGCGGCGGCCGATCCCGCGCTGCTGCAGGAGCACTTCGGCCTCAATTACGCCGAATGGCTGCAGCGCATTTCCCATGGCCGCGACGAGCGAGCCGTGGCCACGCGCAGCGAGCCGAAAGGTGTGAGCCGCGAAACCACCTTCTCGCGCGACCTGCACGTCAAGCGCGACCGCGCCGAGCTGTCCGAAATCTTCACCCGCCTGTGCCAGAAGGTGGCGGACGACCTGGCGCGCAAGCGTTACGCCGGCCGCACCGTTGGCATCAAGCTGCGCTACGCCGACTTCCGCACGGTTACGCGCGACCTGACGCTGCCATCGCCCACGGCCGACGCAGCCGCCATCCGCCGCGCTGCCGGCGAGTGCCTGCGCCGGGTGCCGCTGGACGACCGGCTGCGCTTGTTGGGCGTGCGCATGTCGGCTTTGTGCACATTGGAAGAGGCCGCCCAAGCCCAGCCGGCGCAGGGTGATCTTTTTGCTAATATGTGATATTTTTGCCACGCGAGCTGGCAAGATGAGTCCGGCTGCAAAACGGACTACCCTATGCAAGCAGAGTTCCGCCCGGCGCGCCGTGCCTGGCTGGCTGTCATCATCATGCTGCACCTTGCAGTGTTCCTGTGCTGGCGCGGCCTGCCCGGCCGGCGCGAGCTTGGCCCGCGGCGTGAAAGCGAACTGGTCTACCTGCAGGCGCTCCCTGAACCCAGCACCGCGGCCACGCCTGCCCCGCCCGCGGCCCGTCGGCAAATGCCGCCGCCTCCTGTGGTCCGCACGGCCCCCGCACCCGCAGCATCCGACAGCGAGCCTTCGGTCGCCGAGGCGGTGACCGTGCCGGCGACTGCCGGCGATCCCGTTGATCCGTTCGCCAAGCCGGCCGCGCCGTCCGAAAGCCTGCTCGAGAAGAACCGCAAGCTGGCGGCTGGCGTCGACCGCCAGTTGCGCAAGGAAAGCCTGAACAAGTTCGCCACCATCGTGCAAGAGCAAAGCCCGCTGGCCAGGCAGTTGGCCAGCGCCTATAAAGGGGAAGTCGTGCTCGAGCAAGTCTCCACGATGTCCGACGGCCGCACCATGAAACGCTACCGCGCCGGCGGCCAGGAATGGTGCGAAGTGGTGAACCTGGTGGGTGCGGCGGGGCAGGACCCTTTCCGCGATGGGAACAAGTACCAGGTGAAGACCTGTCCATGAGCGTGCTCCGCCGCAGGCATGGCTGGCTGCTCCTGATTGCCGGCTTGCACCTCGCCCTGATGGTTTGCTGGCGCTTGACGGCAACGCGCACCCTTCCCAGCGTGCCGCAGCGCGAGGGAGAAATGGTGTTCCTGATGCACATCGCGAAGCGGCAGCCAGAACAGGAAACGCCGCGTGTTCCTGTTTCGGAGCAGCGCCCGCGCCGCGAGGCAGTGCCTTCGCCCACGCTGGCAGCGCCCGCAGCTCCCGTGGCCCAAGCCGCCGCCAGCATGCCGCCAGCAGAACAGCCGCCGGAGCCGGTCGCGCCAGATCCCTTCGCGCAACCGGCACCCGAGGTGCGCAGCCTGGTCGAGCGCGCCCGTTCGGCCGCCATCGGCGTCGATCGCGAACTGCGCAAGGAAAGCAAAAATGACAACGACCGGGTGCTGGCGTACGAGCCGAAACTGGCGCAGGACCTTGCCCTGGCCTACAAAGGTTCCGGTGCCTTTTCGATGACGGAAACGGTGTTGCCCAACGGCGACAGCCTGGCTCGCGTCACCACGCCCCTCGGCAGCTACTGCATGCTCAAGCGCGGCAACCGCGGCAAGGCAGGGCTGAATGCCATCGACAACGCCGGCAAAACATTAATCGTTAGCTGCCCCAAATAGCTCCTGCTAAAATGTCGTTCCTTTGAAAATGCTCAGTTAGGCTGCAAACACGTATGTGGTTCAAGAATCTCCAGGTTTACCGTCTGCCCGCCCCATGGGCATTTACTCCAGAACAACTCGAAGAGGCCCTCCAGGCGCAGTCTTTCTCTCCTGCCAGCAGCAATGAGCTGATGCGCCAGGGCTGGGACAAGCCGCGTCCAAACGGCGGCCTGGTGCACGTCGTCAACAAGCAGATGCTGATGGTGCTGGGCACCGAGAAAAAGCTGCTGCCATCGACCGTGGTCAACCAGGTTGCCAAGGCGCGCGCTGCCGAAATGGAAGAGCAGCAAGGCTTCGCTCCTGGCAAAAAAGCCATGAAAGAACTCAAGGAACGCGTGCACGACGAGCTGCTGCCGCGCGCCTTCACCATCCGCAGCAACACCTGGTGCTGGATCGACCCGGTCAATGGCTGGCTGGTGGTCGATGCCGCCAGCCCGGCCAAGGCCGACGACGTCATCAAGCACCTGCTGAAAGCTGTCGACCGCATGCCGATCGAAAGCCTGCGCGTGCAGCGTTCCCCGGTCGGCGTGATGACCGCCTGGCTGCAGGATGACGAAGCGCCAGCCGGCTTCACCGTCGACATGGACACGGAACTGCGCGCCACCGGCGAGAGCAAGGCCGCCGTGCGCTACGTGCGCCACACCCTGGAGCCGGAAGAAGTGCGCCGCCACATCGCCGCCGGCAAGCAGTGCACGCGCCTGGCCATGACCTGGGACAGCAAGATCAGCTTCGTGCTGACTGAAGCCCTGGCCATCAAGAGCGTCAAGCCGCTGGACGTGATGAAGGAAAACGATGCCGTGACCCGCAACGACGAGGAACGCTTCGACGGCGACTTCATGCTGATGACCGGCGAGCTGTCCAAGCTGCTGCAGGACGTTGTCGACGCCCTGGGCGGCGAAGCGAAAGCCTAAGCCTGCGTGAGCGCCAGCAGGCGCTCGCAATAGCCCGGGGCCTGGTCTTCGGGCACATTGGTCACGCCGAGCAGCAGCCCGCCGTTGGCGGGTGCTGCCCCGGCATACCATGCCGACAAGGCGGATGGCGCCATGCCCAGGCTGCGTGCCCGAGCAGCCACCTCCACATCACTCACTCCCAAAGGCAATTGCAGCAGCACGCCCAGTGCCGCCGGTGCATGGACTGCGCCCAAGCGTTCCAGTGCCGCGCCCAGCGCATTCCTGCGCTCCTGGTAAAGCCGCTTCATGTGGCGCAAATGGCGCAGGTAGGCGCCGCTATGCAGGAATTCTGCGACGGCCAGTTGCACTACCGGCGGCGGCGCGCTGCCGCAGGTGGAAGCAGTTTGCGCCAACAAGTCCGCCAGATCCGGCGGCGCCACCAGGAAGCCAACCCTGAGCGATGGCGTCAGCGTCTTGCTGAAGGTGCCAAGGTGCAGCACGCGGCCGTTGCGGTCCTGCGAGGCCAGCGCCGGTGCAGCGCGCCTCTGCGGCTGCAGCTCGCCCAGGTAGTCGTCCTCGATGATCCACGCGCCCGCCTGCACCGCCCATTCGAGCAAGGCCTGGCGCCTGCGCAAGGACAAGGTGACGCCGAGAGGCGCCTGCTGGCCGGGCGTCACCACCGCCAGCCTGGCGCGGGGCGCCAATTGCACACCAGCCGCCACGTCCAGCCCTTCGGGATCGACCGGAACCGGCACCAGCCGGAGGCCGGCCGCCGCCAGCGCGTCGCGCGTAGCCATATATCCCGGCTGCTCAATCCATGCCTGCTCACCCTTCAACTCGAGTGCACGCAGGACCAGCCCCAATGCGCCAGCGTAGCCGTTGCAGACCAGCACCTGCCCGGGCGTGCAATCGAGCCCGCGTGCCACGCACAGGTAAGCCGCGATCTCGGCGCGCAGCGCATATTCGCCGCGCGGGTCGGGATAGGACAGTGGCATCGCAGCCGCAGTGCGGGCCGCCCTGCCCAACACGCGCGACCAGGTCTTGAAGGGAAATGCATCCTGCGCCGGCACACCGACCTGAAAAGGGCTGGTGCTGACGGCCCGGCCCGGGAAGGCTTGCACGACCTCCAGTGCCGCGACACCCGCGGCACGTGCGGAGCCGCCTGTGCGTACAGTGGTTCCGGCGCCTGCGCAGACAAAAGTACCAGCCGCGCCCGCGGTGTAGACCAGTTGCTCATCGCGCAGCCGTTCGTAAGCCTGCCGCACAGTGCCGCGCGCTACGCCCAGTTGCGCCGCCAGGTCATGCCACGACGGCAGCCGCGCCTGAGGCGCCAGCCGCCCGTCGGCGATCGCGCCGCGCAGGCCGAGGAAGATCTGCTCCGCCAGCGTGGCAGCGGCCTTGCGGTCGATGGAGAGATTGAGGGGATGGTACATAAATTCAGTGCAATCTTGCGTCTTTTTGATGACCCAAGGCAAAGGTACCATGAATTCATCCCAATCCACGAAAGCCATCATGTTCTTCAAGCCCCTGATCGCCGCAATGCTGGTGAGCCTTTCCTCCCTTCCCGCCCACGCCGACGAAGCAGGCAGCGGCGCCAGCCGCGCGAAACTGGCCGGCAAGGCGCTGGTTGGCCAGCCAGGTCCGGCAGCCCTGCTGCAAACCATTGACGGCCAGCGCATCGACCTGGCCTCTTACTACGGCAAGAAACCGGTCTACCTCAAGTTCTGGGCCACCTGGTGCGTGCCCTGCCGCGAGCAGATGCCTGCCTTCGAGAAGTCCTTCCAGCAGTACGGCGACAAGCTTGCTGTGGTCGCCGTCAACGCCGGCTACAGCGACACCGAAACGGAAGTGAAGAGCTACCGTGCCCAACATGGCCTGCACATGCCAATCGTCATCGATGACGGTTCGCTGGCGGCCAGCCTGAACCTGCGCGTCACGCCGCAGCACATTGTGATCGGCCGCGACGGCCGCATCCAGCACATTGGCCACTTGCACGACAAGGAGCTCGAGAAAGCGCTGGCAAACGCCGTCAATGAACGCGCAGCCGCCAGCCCGGTTGCACTGGCACCGCAACTGGCAGCCGCCGCGCCAGCCCGCACCGCACTGAAGGTCGGCGACCTCGCGCAAGGCTTGCCGCTGCCCGCCGCGCAAGGCAAGCCACGCGCCCTGATGTTCTTCTCGCCCTGGTGTGAGTCCTACCTGCGCGAAAGCCGCCCCGCGACAGCGCAAGCCTGCCAGCGCGTACGCGAAGAAGCCGAAGCGCTGGCCGCAACCCAGGGCGTCGAATGGACTGCCATCGCATCCCCGGTATGGTCGTCGGAAAAGGAAGTCGCCGAATTCGCGCGCAGCAAAAAGTCGCGCATGGCCATGCGGCTGGATAAGGACGGCACGCTGTTCAACGCCTTTGGTGTACGGCACATTCCCAGCATCGTCCTGCTCGACCGGCAAGGCCGCGTGGCACGCGTGATGGGCCCTGAAGAACGCGGCCTGGCGCAGGCAGTGCAAGCTTTGCAGGTGCAATGATGCGGCGGCTTTTGCTGGCGCTGCTGCTCTGCGTGCTCGGCCTGGCGCGGGCGGTAGCGCAAGACTTCCTCGAACCGGAGGCAGCGTTCCGCTTCTCGGCACGGATGGCCGATGGCGGCACCGCCGAAGTCAGTTTCGACATCGCCGACGGCTACTACATGTACCGTGACCGCTTCCGCTTCAGCGCGGACGGAGCCAAGCTGGGGAGCGCCGAACTGCCGCCCGGCAAAGTGAAGTTCGACCAGACCTTCGGCAAGGAAATGGAAACCTACCGCCACCGCGTCACCGTGCGCGTGCCAGTACAGGGCGAAGGGCCCTTCGTGCTGCGCGTGACGAGCCAGGGCTGTGCCGATGCAGGGCTATGCTACTCGCCGATGGACTCCGGCATCACGCTCGAAGCGGCCGCACCGCTGGCGCAAGTACTGCACGATGGCCGCCTGCTGACGATCGTGCCGATGTTCCTGCTGTTCGGCCTCGGCCTGGCATTCACGCCATGCGTGCTGCCGATGGTCCCCATCCTTTCCTCGATCATCGTTGGCGATGGCGCGCAGCCAAGCCGCAAGCGCGGGCTGCTGCTGTCGGGCGCCTATTCGCTCGGCATGGCGCTGGTGTACACGGCCCTCGGCATCGCAGCCGGACTGGCCGGCGAAGGCCTGGCCGCCTCCCTGCAAAAGCCATGGGTGATCGGCGCGTTTGCCTTGCTGCTGTCCGCGCTGGCGCTGTCGATGTTCGGCCTCTACGAGTTGCAGGTACCGGCATTCCTGCAATCGCGCCTGGCCGACAGCGCCAACCGCCGCACTGCAGGCAAGCTGGCAGGGGTGTTCAGCATGGGCGCCATTTCCGCCCTGATGGTCGGGCCCTGCGTGGCCGCACCGCTGGCCGGCGCCCTGGTCTACATCAGCCAGACGCGCGACGTGCTGGTCGGCGGCAGCGCCCTGTTTGCGATGGCGGCCGGCATGAGCGTGCCGCTGGTGCTGGTTGGCGTATCGGCCGGCAGCCTGCTGCCGCGCGCAGGGGCCTGGATGGTGTGGGTCAAGCGCGCATTCGGCGTGATGCTGCTGGCGCTGGCTGCATGGATGGCATGGCCCTTGCTGGCAAGCCGCCACGCCTCGGTACTGCCATTCCGGCCGGTCGCCAATGTGCAGCAGCTGGAAGCAGAACTGGCGAAGGCAAGCGCGGAAGGCCGCCCCGTCATGCTCGACTTCTACGCCGACTGGTGCGTGTCCTGCAAGGAGATGGAGAAGTTCACCTTCAGCGCAGCGCCAGTGAAGGCAGCGCTGGAAGGCGCGGTACTGCTGCAAGCCGACGTCACAGCCAACAGCGACGAAGACAAAGCCCTGCTGAAACGCTATGGGCTATTCGGACCGCCCGCCATCATGCTCTTCGATGGCGGGGGCAAGGAAAGGGCGCGCGTGATCGGCTACCAGGACGCCGCACGTTTCCAGCAAACGCTGACGAAACTCAGGTAACTCAGAGCGGCTGGAAGACACCAGCCGCTTTATTCTTCTGCACGTTATCCCACGCGAAAATCTGGCCGTTCATCGCCACGTACACGCCTGGAGGCAGCACTTGCGCCACGCCGCAGGCAAAGCCCATGTTGAAAAACGCGTCCGAATTATCGATCTCGTAAGGGATCATGGCGCCAGTGAAAACGATGGTCTTGTCCTTGATCGCAGGGCCCAGTACGGCCGCGGTTTGCGGCATGGTATCGGTGCCGTGCACGATCACGATCGCTTTTTCAGGCGCAGCCTGGCAAGCGGCCAGCACGCGTTGGCGGTCGGCGTCGACCATGTCCAGCGAATCGAGCAGCGACACAACTTCCAGTTCGCAAGGCGTAGTGATGCGGGCGCGCTTGATCGCGGCAGGCAGGTGACTTTCAGTGAAAGCCAGGGTGCCATTCAGTTCGTTGTAGTGCTTATCGAAGGTGCCGCCAGTGGCAATGATGCGCAGGGTCATGATGAATTAGAATGAAAGCAAAGAATGGCCAGCATGATAGCCGAAAAAGTTTGCCACTTCCGGCTGGCATTCCGCCGAACAGTTGACTACACTGGGTTTTTTGCCCGGCAAGACCATGAAAGCGCTCGCACCAGGAACCGTGATATTCCACCGCTACCGCGGCTATGGCGTCATCACGGCTGTCAATTTGCTCACTGGCTGGATTTCCGCCCGGTTTGGCAACGAGTCGCGCACGCTCGACCTGAACCTTTCCACCGACGAAGTGCAATTTGCCGACGGCGAAGCGATCCTGTTCCGCCGCGCCCCTCCCGACCGCATGCCGCACGCACGCCTGATGGCAGTGGTGCGCGAGTTGCACAAGGCCGGCTACCAGAAGTTATACCTGTACTCCTGGCCCAAACCCTCCGGCCTGCACTGGCGCTGGCACCTGTTCACCGGACCGCGCGACTGGATGCAGCGCTCGTGGCGCGAAGGCTGGTACGGCTCCGGCGCCGACTACATCTTCAATCCGGTCATGGGCTGGGGCGACCAGCCCGGCGCCACAACGGAGGAACTGGTGCACGCCTTGGCCAAATTCGATCCCCAAGGCTTAGCGCAAGCCCTCGGCCGCGACGAAGACCATACCAATTGGTTTGCGCAGGTCTGCGACGCCCTGCTCCCCGGCTACATGTACAGCCTCGACATGCAGCGCCCGCACGGCGGCCCGTTGACAGAAATGCCCGCGGTGCCGGTCGTCCCCGTGCGCGCCAACCTCCCGCCCTACAGCGGAGAGCAGATCACCTGGCCGCCCGGCTGGGCCGGCCTCTGGACCAAAGTCCACGCCATGCCCCCACAGCCCAGCCCGTGTCCCACCATGGGGTCACACCCCAACTGTGACACGGACACAGCCGTGTAGTGCTTCAGCTCGTGTCACACTTGGGGTGTGACCCCACGGTGTGACACGAAGTCAGCCGTTGATGTGGTTGATCAGGTTCTGGAAGGCGTGGCGGAAGTAGAGCTCGTAGCTGGCTTTCTCGACGTAGCCAAGGTGCGGGGTGCACAGCACGTTCGGCATGCGCAGCAGCGGGGAATTCTCGGGCAACGGTTCGGTTTCGAAGACGTCCAGCGCGGCATAGCCTGGATGCCCGGACTTTAACGCTTCTTCCAAGGCGCCTGGTGCAACCAGTTCGGCGCGGCTCACGTTGACGAACAAAGCATCGCGTTTCATGCGCGCCAGGTCTTCGGAAGTGAGGATGCCGCGCGTGCCGTCGGCCAGGCGCAGGTGCAGCGACAATACATCCGCTTCGGCAAAGAAGGCTTCTCGTGAGGCGGCTGCTTCGTAGCCATCGGCTACCGCGGCTGCGCGGCTCGATTCGCTGCCCCACACCATCACGCGCATGCCAAACGCCTTCGCGTATCCCGCGACCATCTTGCCGATCTTGCCGTAGCCCCAGATGGCCATCGTGCTCCCGGCCAGCACCAGGCCCAGCGTGTTGTGCTCATGACTGATCGACACTTGCTGCCACTGCCCATCGCGCAGCTTGCCCGCATACTGGAACAGCTTGCGCCGCGCTGCCATCACCAGCGCCCAGGTCAATTCGGCCGGGGCAGTCGGCGAGCCCACGCCTTCCAGCACGGTAATGCCGAGCTCACGGCAAGCTTCCATGTCGACGTGCCCGCTCACCTTGCCGGTCTGCGAAATCACTTTCAGGTTCGGCAGTTTCGACAGCAAAGCACGGTTGAACGAAGTGCGTTCGCGGATCAGCACCAGCGCTTCAAACGGCGCCAGCCGCGCCACCAACTGCCCCATCCCCTTCACGGAATTGTTGAAAATTTTGACCTCATGGCCCTCCAGAAGCTTGAAGCATTCCAAACAACGTGTTGCATCTTGGTAATCGTCGAGGATCGCAATTTTCATGTCAGTTAGCAGATTTTGTGATGAAAATGGTAGGGAAATAACAGGTTTATGAATATCTCGAATAGCCTACTACATTAGTCGGGCAATATTCCTACATTTTTGTCGGAAGCGCGGGATCGCAGGTGTACAATCGGCCAAATTCAGGGAGCCCAACCAGGCTTCAGCAGCATATGTTCCAGCGCTTGGGCACACCCCCGTCCAGCGCTCGCGCCCTCGAGTAATCGGGCGCATCGACAGAACCGCCGTATTTCGCCGAAGTATCAATTCTTCCGCGCAAGCTATCAGCTGACGACGATTCCTGCCGTGCCGGGACAAGACAGAATTCTTTATTGGCATTGGAGGTACTATGAATCAGCCCGTTATGGGAGGCGTTGTAACTATGAACGCACCAGCTTACATTAAACAGCAAAAGCTGATCAATTGGGTGGCGGAAGTCGCCGCGTTGACCAAGCCTGCTCGCATCTACTGGTGCGACGGCTCGCAGGAAGAATACGATCGCCTGTGCGCTGAAATGGTTGCCGCCGGCACCATGAAAAAGCTGAACGAAGAAAAGCGTCCAAACTCCTACCTGGCTTGCTCCGACCCGACCGACGTCGCCCGCGTTGAAGACCGCACCTTCATCTGCTCGAAGACGAAGGAAGAGGCCGGCCCGACCAACAACTGGATCGACCCGCAAGAAATGCGCGGCACCCTGAACGGCCTGTTCGATGGCTGCATGGCTGGCCGCACCATGTACGTGGTGCCGTTCTCGATGGGCCCACTGGGCTCGCCGATCGCCCACATCGGCGTGGAACTGTCCGACTCCCCATACGTCGCCGTCAACATGCGCACCATGACCCGCATGGGCAAGGCCGTGTACGACGTGCTGGGTACCGATGGCGAGTTCGTGCCTGCGATCCACACCGTTGGCAAGCCGCTGGCTGCCGGCGAAAAGGATGTGCCATGGCCATGCAACGCCACCAAGTACATCGTGCACTTCCCAGAGACCCGCGAAATCTGGTCCTACGGTTCCGGCTACGGCGGCAATGCGCTGCTGGGCAAGAAGTGCTTTGCGCTGCGTATCGCTTCCACCATGGGCTACAACGACGCCAAGAACGGCGGCGAGGGCTGGCTGGCAGAACACATGCTGATCCTGGGCGTTGAATCCCCAGAGGGCAAGAAGCACTACGTTGCTGCTGCCTTCCCATCGGCTTGCGGCAAGACCAACTTCGCCATGCTGATCCCGCCGAAGACCTTCGACGGCTGGAAAGTCACCACCATCGGCGACGACATCGCCTGGATCAAGCCGGGCAAGGATGGCCGCCTGTACGCGATCAACCCGGAAGCGGGTTACTTCGGCGTGGCTCCTGGCACCAACACCAAGACCAACTCGAACTGCATGTCCTGCCTGAACGAGAACACCATCTTCACCAACGTCGCGCTGACCGACGATGGCGATATCTGGTGGGAAGGCCTGACCAAGGAAGCGCCTGCGCACCTGGTCGACTGGCAGGGCAAGGACTGGACCCCGGCGTCCGGCACCAAGGCTTCGCACCCGAACGCGCGCTTCACCGTGGCCGCTACCCAGAACCCTGTGATCGACCCGGCATGGGATGATCCAGCTGGCGTGCCAATCTCCGCCTTCATCTTCGGCGGCCGCCGCTCCACTACCGTGCCTCTGGTTACCGAGGCACGCAACTGGATCGAAGGCGTGTACATGGCAGCGACCATGGGTTCCGAAACCACCGCTGCAGCCGCCGGCCAGCAGGGCGTGGTGCGCCGCGACCCGTTCGCCATGCTGCCGTTCATGGGTTACAACATGAGCGACTACTTCCAGCACTGGCTGGACATGGGCAAGCGCCTGGAAGGCAAGGGCGCCACCCTGCCTAAGATCTTCTGCGTCAACTGGTTCCGCACCGACGAGAACGGCCACTTTGTATGGCCAGGCTTCGGCGACAATATGCGCGTGCTGAAGTGGATGCTGGAGCGTGTTGAAGGCACCGGCGGCGGCGTCGAAAACATCTTCGGCACCACCCCGCGCTACGGCGACATTTCGTGGGACGGCCTGCCATTCACCGCCGAAGAGTTCGAGACCATCACCTCGATCGACAAGGATGCATGGCGCGC
>JBCNOP010000103.1:0-17025 GCA_039593775.1 Pseudoduganella sp. | reverse complement strand
GGCGACATGGCCCGCGTGGAAACCGATATCGACGACGTGGACGGCGAACGCACCGTCACCATCCGCACCACGGAAGCAGAATGGGCGCGCAGCCGCATGCGCGTCGGCCTCGAACTGGCGAGCGACTTCCGCGATTCGAACAACTTCGCGATCAAGGTGATGCATGTGCTCTCAGCGCTCAACAGCTGGGGCGGTGAACTGCGCACAGAAGGCCGGCTGGGCAATGAGCGCGGCCTTGGCGTCCAGTGGTGGCAGCCGCTGGGCGCTGGCTCGCAGTGGTTCGTGATGCCGTCGGCGCAGGTTGGCAGGATTGCCGGCGACATCTTCCAGAAGGAGCAGCGCATGGCGCGCGTTGCTTACAGCACGCGTGCCGCTTCGTTTGCGTTGGGACGGCAGTTCGGCAACTGGGGTGAACTGTCGGTTGGCGTGACGCGCCAGGCCAATTCGGTTCGGCGCCTGATCCCGCAGGACCCGACGCTTCCTGTGGATCGCGTCTACGACAGCAAGACTTTCGCCCGCTTCCGTGTCGATACGCTGGATTCGCTGGCCTTCCCGACACGCGGCACGCTGATTACGATCGGCCGCGAGCAGACGCCGGGCAGTGGCAAAGGCGTCGGCACGGGCGGCGTGAACTGGGGCGCGACTGCGCTGCAGGCCTTCGAGTGGAGCGATTGGGCTGGCCACGTGTCGCTGGAGTGGGCCAAGGCGCAAGCGGGCGCGTCGCCTGTAACCCTGGGAGGCTTCCTGCGCCTGTCGGGAACCCCGACCGATTCGATCCAGGAGCCGACCATCCTGTTGGGCCGCGCGGTGCTGGCACGCCGCATCGCCGCGCTGCCGAGTGCTTTCGGCGGCACCATGCGCGCCGGATTCTCGCTGGAGACGGGCGGCGGCTTTGACCGTGGTACCACGGCCAGCGGCCGCGCACTGAAGCAGGCCGGCAGCGCTTTCCTGTCGGTGGAAACCCGGTTTGGCCCGCTGTTCCTTGGCGCTGGCGCTACCCGGGACGGTGAGCAGACGCTTTACCTGTTCCTCGGCCCGATCTGGTAAGTTCAGCGTAATTCAGATCTTTTCAGGCTTTTTTCAGGACTTCAGCGGCGGCTTGCCGGTACAAAGTGGGCTCCAACCACTCGAAAGGAGCCTATATGGTCTGCATGTTCCGCCGTGCCGCAATCTGCGCCGCACTGTTGGCCGCCAGCGCCGCGCAAGCCGCGCCGGTCACTTACTCCATCGTGAGCAAGCTGTCGAAGGTCAGTTTCAGCCTGGAGCACCAGGGATTCATTCCGGTATCGGGCACGCTCAAGATTGCACCGGGCAGTTTCGTATTCGACCACGAGGATTGGTCGAAGTCTTCGGTGATGGCCAGCATGCCGACGCGAATGCTGGACATGGGCGATGGCCTTTGGAACGGCCAGATCCGCGATGACGAATCCTGGATGGCTTTGTTCAAGCAGCCGGAAATCCGCTTTCGCAGTACCCGTGTGGAGCGCAAGGATGGCATGAGCGGATTGCTGCATGGTGAACTGATCGTTGCGGGGGTAACGCGGCCGGTGGTGCTGCAAATGAAGGTCAACAAGGTCGGCATCAACCGGGTCAGCGACAAGCAGTCGGTCGGCATTACCGCCACTGGCATCATCAAGCGTTCCGACTTTGGACTGGACGCTTACATGGACCTGGTGGGGAACGAGATTGAGGTGCAAATCCAGCTGGAAGCGGTGGTGGGGCCAGACCCCGATGCTGCGAAGGAAGCCCAGATGAACAGCGGCGCTCACTGAATTTTGGCGGCGGCCGCGCGGCTGACGGCGCTGGCGATCTCTTCCTGGATGGCGAGCTTGTCGCCGGGTGTACGGTTGTAGCTGTCGGACCAGACCATGAAGCCATCCGAAGCGCGTGTGAGTCGAACAGAGATGCGCAGGACACCGCCGGAGCGCCGTATGCTGCCATCCAGCACGTAGGCTACCTTGAGTGCGCGTGCCACCTCGGCTGCGGTGCCGCGCTTCTCTTTGTAGTAGTAGGAGGCGCCGGGCGGGGCGACCGACAGGCCTGCTTGCTTGTTTAATTTGAGGATCAGTTCTTCGCTGATGCCGTCAGCAAAAGGTTCCTCGTTCATTTCGTCCGTCAGGTCGAGGAAGGGGAGTACTGCCACGGAGCGCGTGCTGGTCCGCGTCATTGGCAGCGCGGCCAGGCCGCCCGCCAGCACGGCGGCGATGCCGGCGACCACCGCAATGCGACGCCGGCGTCCCGGACGGGAGGCTGGGTGCGGCGGGTTCTCAGGCCGCTGCAAAGGCTCCTGCGCAGGCATTGCCTCTGGCTCTGGCATCGGCACCGGCGCCGGAGCCGCTTCATTCGCCAGCGCGGGCTGCGTATCTTCAAGCGGCGCCCCGTGCGCGACCTGCGCCACCAGGCGATAGCCCCGGCGCGGCACGGTCGCAATATAAGTGGGATTACGGGCATCGTCGCCCAGCTGGCGGCGAAGAAGAGTGATGGCCTGGTACAGCGAATCGGGGGAGACAATGACACCAGGCCAGGCATGCGTCAGCAGTTCATCGGCCGACAACACTTCGCCCGCATGGTCGGCCATGAAGGTCAGCAGCAACAGCGTGCGTTCTTCCAGCCGCAGGCAAACACCATCGCGCGCCAGTTCGCCGGTGAGGCGGTTGACGGTCCAGTCGCCGACGCGCAGCGTGGCGGCCGGACTATTCGTCATCGGACCCGGCCAGCTTCTTGTCGATCAGCTTTTTGGCAGCCTGGCGCTCGGCGGTGACACGGTTCTTGTCGTGCGGCCCTGCTGCGCGCGCCTTGGCCAGCGCCGCAATCGGATTGCGGGGCTTGCCAAAGTTTTGCGAGGGCTCGACGCGGATCCGCATCTTCTGCCGTGTCGCCAGCTGCTTGTTGGCCATTACAGTACGTAGCGTGACAGGTCTTCGTTGACGGCCAGCGCATCCAGGCGCTGGTTCACATATGCTGCATCAATGGTGAGGTTCTTGTCGCCGGTTTCGGTCGCCGTGTAGGAGATCTCTTCCAGCAGCTTTTCCATCACCGTGTACAGGCGGCGCGCGCCGATATTCTCGGTGCGCTCGTTGACCTGGAAGGCAATCTCCGCCAGGCGGTTGATGCCGTCCGGCGCAAACTCCAGCTGCACGCCTTCGGTCGCCAGCAAGGCCTGGTACTGCTTGGTCAGGCAGGCGTCGGTACTGGTCAGGATACGCTCGAAATCGGCAATCGACAACGACTCCAGCTCCACACGGATCGGGAAGCGGCCCTGCAGTTCAGGAATCAGGTCCGATGGCTTGGCCAGGTGGAAAGCGCCCGAAGCGATGAACAGGATATGGTCGGTACGCACCATGCCGTACTTGGTGTTGACGGTAGTGCCTTCGACCAGCGGCAGCAGGTCGCGCTGCACGCCGGCGCGCGACACGTCGGCGCCGCCCACTTCCGAGCGCGACGCGATCTTGTCCACCTCATCCAGGAACACGATGCCGTTCTGCTCCACGTTGGCGAGCGCCTTCTTCTTCATCTCGTCTTCGTTGACCAGCTTGGCCGCTTCCTCGTCCAGCAGGAACTTCATGGCTTCCTTGATCTTGATCTTGCGCGCCTTCTTGCGGCCGCTGCCCATGCCGGAGAACATGGACTTGATCTGTTCCGTCATTTCTTCCATGCCCGGTGGCGCCATGATTTCCATGGTCGGGCTTTGCTCGGCCAGCTCGATCTCGATTTCCTTGTCATCGAGCTCGCCCTGGCGCAGGCGCTTGCGGAAGGTCTGGCGCGTAGTGTCGTCGGCACGCGGCTCGGACGAGCCGTTGGCAAAGCCGAAGTCGCGCGGCGGCGGCAGCAGGATGTCGAGGATGCGGTCTTCGGCGGCATCCTCGGCACGCGCACGCACCTTGGCCATTTCCGACTGGCGGGTCTGTTTCACGCCGATGTCGATCAGGTCGCGGATGATGGTGTCCACGTCGCGGCCGACGTAGCCGACTTCGGTGAACTTGGTCGCTTCCACCTTGATGAAAGGCGCATCGGCCAGCTTGGCCAGGCGGCGTGCGATTTCGGTCTTGCCGACACCGGTCGGGCCGATCATCAGGATGTTCTTCGGGGTGATTTCATGGCGCAGCGGCTCTTCCACCTGCTGCCGGCGCCAGCGGTTGCGCAATGCGATGGCAACTGCCTTCTTGGCCTTGCCCTGGCCCACCACATGTTTGTCGAGTTCGCCGACGATCTCTTGAGGGGTCATGTTCATGCTTGGTCCAGGGTCTCGATGATGTGGTTCAGGTTGGTGTAAATGCACAGCTCGCCGGCGATGGTCAGCGATTTCTTGATGATCTCGGCGGGCGACAGCTCGGTGTTTTCGATCAGGGCCTTGGCGGCCGATTGGGCATAGCTGCCGCCGGAGCCGATGGCGCCGATGCCGCCTTCCGGTTCCAGCACGTCGCCGTTGCCGGTGATCACCAGCGTGGCATCCTTGTCGGCCACCAGCAGCATCGCTTCCAGGCGGCGCAGCACGCGGTCGGTGCGCCAGTCCTTGGCCATCTCGACCGAGGCGCGCAGCAGGTTGCCCTGGTGCTTTTCCAGTTTCGCTTCGAAGCGGTCGAGCAGGGTGAAGGCGTCGGCAGTGCCGCCGGCAAAGCCGCACAGGACCTTGTTCTGGTAGAGCTTGCGCACCTTGCGTGCGGTGCCCTTCATGACGATGTTGCCAAGCGTGACCTGGCCATCACCGCCAATCGCGACATCGTTGCCGCGACGCACGCACAGGATGGTAGTGCCGTGAAATTGTTCCATGTTAATGCCTTTGTATTAGGATTAACGCGGTATTTTGGGGCCGGAGCCCCAAAATTCAACTGCTCAGTACTTGTGTGGGAAGAGCCGCGCTATATCAGCATAGCCCAGCAGGCGCATCAGTGCTGCGACCAGGTGGTTCAGGTCGCGGAACTCGATCCGGCGGCCCGCGCCGGCCAGTTCAGCGACCTTGTTCTGCAGGGCACTGGCGGCGCCGAATTCCATGCGCGCCAGGCGGCCGCAGTCGAACACGATGGCCTGGTTCTCGCTGGCATAGGCATCGATGGCCGCCAGCAGCTTGCTGATATCGCCTTCGATCACGGCCGGCAACATGAAGCGGTCGGAAGCGGCCGCCGTAGCCTGGCGTGGAGCGTTAGCAACTTTTGTTGGCGCGACGAAGGGCGGCGGCGACACCTCGAAGGTGACGCAGTAGTCCATCGACGACTCTTCGAATTCCTTTTCGCGGTTCAGCAGGCGCAGCAGCTCAAGGTAGAGCAGCCACGGCGCTTCGCCGCAATCGCGGTTGCCGATGACCAGGATGTCGCGCACCTGGTCGGCCAGCTCGGCAGCGCCGACCACGATCAGTTCGCGCTCGCGCGCTTGTACTTTCTTGAGTGCCGCCAGCAGCAGGGCGCAGCCTTCCGGATCGACGCCATTGACGCGCGAGAAATCCAGGCGCAGCGGTTGTTTCTGGTCCATGCTGTCCAGCCGTTCCAGTTGCGCGGCAACCGAAGCGTTCAGGATACCGGCCAGGGCCAGGGTCGGGGTCACGCCGGAGTAGCCGCGCGTCACTTCGGGCGCATTGCCATCGGCACCGGCGGGCGGCACCCAGGACGGTGGCGAGGTTTCGTACTGGCTGGCGTAGTCGATCGAGACGTTCTCGAACGATTCCTGGCGGCCCAGTACCTGGTAGAGGTCGAACAGCATCCACCATACGGTGCGGTCCTGCGCCGAATCCGGCAGGCTGCCCAGCAGCATCTGCTCGGCCACTTCGGCCTGGCCATTGGAATACAGGATCGCGATCTCTTCCACGATCGGCGCGCTTTCGGCGGCCGCCGCTTCGAGTGGCACATCCTCGTCGCCCAGCAGTTCGGTGGTGTATTGGTCCAGCAGGGGCAGGGTCGCGCCGTCATTGGCTGCCGTCGCGGCGGCTGGCTGCAGCGAGCGTGGCTTGCGGGCCCAGGCTGGTTCCGGTTCGTTGAAGATGTCAGCCGCCATCGCCGCTTCGATGGCGTCGATCTTCATGGCGGTGGCGCGTGCGATTTCGCGTTGCAGGTCCGACTGTTGCGCGCGCTGGCGCTCCAGTTCGCTGTTCGCGGCCAGGCGTGCAGCGTCCGCATCGTCTGTTTCGACGGCGCTTTCGTCAACCTTGCCTTTTTTGAAAATGGAGAACAGTCCCATAGGATCACTAGTGTAGCCCAACGGAAAATTATAAGGGCGTACCGTACGTGTAAAGAAAAGAAAAAAGCACGCCTAAGCGTGCCTTTTTCTCAATTTGTGGCAGATCAGTCGCCGTACAGCTTCTGTTTCAGTTCACGGCGCTGCTGTGCTTCCAGCGACAGGGTAGCCGTTGGACGTGCGATCAGGCGTGGAATGCCGATCGGTTCGCCGGTCTCCTCGCAGTAGCCATAATCGTTGTTGTCGATAGCAGCGATCGACTGTTGCACCTTTTTCAGCAGTTTGCGTTCGCGGTCACGGGTACGCAGTTCCAGTGCGTGCTCTTCTTCGATAGTGGCGCGGTCGGCGGGGTCCGGCACCAGCACGGTTTCGCGCAGGTGTTCGGTGGTTTCGCCAGCGTTCTTCAGCAACTCTTTTTCAAGGTTTTGCAGCTTGTTCTTGAAAAACGCCATCTGAGCCGGATTCATATAGTCCTTGTCGCTCATCTTCAGAATTTCTTCTTCGGTGAGCAGGACTTCTGCGGCGGGGGTCGATTTATTTGCTTTTGTCATGACTTCGCTTACCTTCGATACGACAGAGTTTTCAAATTTCTGCTTGGGTGGCGTCAAAAAAAACGCCTTAGTTTATACCAAACATTGTTCAAGGCCAGTAATAAAGATGTCTTTTGGGAGATTTTTGCCAATAAACACCATTTTGCTTGCCCGTGTCTCGTTTTCGCCCCATTTTGCACCCAGGTCGCTGCCCATCAATTGGTGTACGCCCTGGAACACTACTTTCCTTTCTGCGCCCTGCATCAACAATACGCCTTTGTAACGCAACATGCGAGGACCGTACACATCAACGAGACCGCCCAGGAATTCGTCCAGTTTGGCCGGGTTGAACGGACGTTCGCTTTTGAACACGAAGGCCGCGATGTCGTCGGTGTGATGGGCGTGATGATGGTCGTGATGGCCGCAGTGCTCGTCGTGCACATGGCCGTGTTCGTGGTCGTGGCCGCAGTGCTCATGATCGTGATCGTGGTCGTGATCGTGCTCATCCTCGGCGAGGAAGTCGGGATCGATTTCCAGCTTTTCATTCAGGTTAAAGCCGCGCAGGTCGAGCACTTCGGTCAGCGGCGCCTTGCCGAAATCGGAACGGCTGATTGGCGCGCGCGGGTTGATGCGCTTCAGGCGCGCGGTCAGCGCATCGATGGCAGCGGCATCCACCAGGTCGGTCTTGGACAGCAGGATCTTGTCGGCAAAGCCTACCTGGCGCTGGGCCTCTTCGTGCTCGTCCAGCTGCTGCATGGCATGGCGCGCATCGACTACGGTGACCACGGCGTCGAGCAGGTAGTTAGCGCCTACTTCCTCGTCGATGAAGAAAGTCTGGGCCACTGGGCCGGGATTGGCGAGGCCGGTCGTTTCAATGACCACGCGGTCGAATTCGATTTCGCCGGCGGCGCGGCGCTTGGCCAAATCGCTCAGGCCGACGATCAGGTCGCCGCGCACGGTGCAGCAAATACAGCCATTATTCATTTCCACGATTTGCTCGCGCGATTCCTGCACCAGGATTTCATTGTCGATATTTTCCTGGCCGAATTCGTTTTCGATCACGGCGATCTTCATGCCATGCTCTTCGCGCAAGATGCGGTTCAGCAGCGTGGTTTTGCCGGCGCCAAGAAAGCCGGTCAGGATGGTGGTAGGAATCATTGCCATGGTATTACTCGCGTATGCGCTGCATTTGGAATCGGTCGATTATGCCGGAATTCTGGAAATGCTGGCAAATGGGCAAACTTGAGCGGGATCAAGTTCCCGGCTATTTAATTTTAGCCCTTGGATGGGCCTTGTCATAGACCAGCGCAAGGTGCTGGAAATCAAGAGCGGTATAGACCTGGGTCGAGGAAATGCTGGCATGACCCAGCATTTCCTGCACCGCGCGCAGGTCGCCTGAGGACTGCAGTACATGCGAGGCAAACGAGTGGCGCAGCATATGCGGGTGGACCGCGACCGGCGACCCGGTGCGGATGCCGTGGGCCTTCAGCCGCAACTGTACCACCCGCGGCGTGACGCGCTTGCCGCGCTCGTTGACGAACAGGGCGTTGCTGCCGTCGGACGGGGCGGGCCGCACTGCCAGCCAGGCTTGCAGCGCATCGAGGGCGGCGCTGCCGACCGGCACGCGGCGCATTTTGCTGCCCTTGCCGGTTACCACCACTTCGGCGTTGTCCAGTTCCAGCCAGCCGAGCGAGGCTGGCTGGCCATCGGCCGCCTTGCGGAACTCGCGGTCCAGGCTGGCCAGTTCGGAGACGCGCAAGCCGCTTGAATACAGCAGTTCGAACATGGCGCGGTCGCACAGGCGCGCCGGTTCGCCATTGCCGGCGCTCGGCGCAGCCGGGGCCACCAACTGCACTGCATCGTCGACCGACAAGGCCTTCGGCAGGGTCTTGGCCCGCTTGGGCGCGCGCACCCCTTCCACCGGGTTGGCAGCCAGCGTGCTGTGCTGGCCGAGCCAGGCGAAGAAGCCGCGCCAGCCGGACAGCTTGCGCGCAATGCTGCGGGCATCCAGGCCGCGGCTGTGAAGCTGGGCCGCATAGCGGCGGATATCGAAGTGGGTCAGGGCGTCCCAGGACTTGCCGTCGGACAGGGTGGCCAGCTCGCGCAAGTCGCGGCCGTAGGCGGCGACCGTGTGCGCGGACAGCTTGCGCTGGGTGGCCAGGTGGGCCAGGTAGGCGTCGGCCTGTTTTAGCTTACCGTCGCCGCTCATTGAAGGTTCGGCTTTAATGCTAGGCCAGCAGCGGAGCCAGCGCCACGCTGGCGGTTTCGCCGATGTGGACCAGGAAGTCCGTCGCCATCAGGGAGGTGAAGCGTTCCGGGTCCGGCGAGCCCATGATCAGCAGGCCGAAAGCCGCGCCCTTGGCGCCCGGCTTGCGCAGCGGCAGGATCACGGTGGACTTGATCTGTTCAGCCTCGTCCAGCCAGCGCACGGCTTCGAAATCGTTATTGCTGCCACAGTAGGGCGCCATCAGGCTGTTGGCAAACAGGCGGGCATCTTCCGACACGCCGCTGGCGAACCATTCGCCAGCGAATTCCGGCGCCACGTTGAACAGGCGCAGGGTGGCTACCGGCACGTGGAAGCTGTCGACCAGGCCTTGCACAATGGCGCGCGGGACTTGGGAATCCTGGCGCACTTGCAGGATGGCCTGGTTCCAGCTGTGGAAGCGGTTGGCGATGGCAGCGTTGGCTTCGGCATGGCGGGTCAGGTCGGCCATGCGCAATTCCAGCGCCTTATATTTGTCGCGCATGACTTCCATCTGGCGTTCCTGCAGCGACACCGCACGCCCGGTCAGCGGGCTGGACAGCCGGACGTCACCGAGAAGGTTGGCGTGTTCTTCGAAGAAGTGGGGATTGTCGGCCAGGTACTGCGCGACGATTGCGGAATCCAGGGTGTCGGTCATTGTTGATGTCACATCAAATGTTGCAGGCGTGGACATTTTAACCGATCCAAACCAACCCCGCGGCGGTAGATCAGACAGTGTCAGACCCAAGGGTCTGACACTGGTTTACCGGTTTAGAAGTTGTGATGAATGCCCAACGCATAATGATTCTGGTTGGTATCCGTCGTTGCAGTCGCAGTAAGCGGCAACTTCTTCTGCGACAAGTCCAGGTACAAGTAAGTACGCGGCGACAGGTTGTACTCATACCCGACCGAGAACTGCTTGGTCTTGACTTGCCCATCCGGATCCTTCTGACCATAGCCGATCAGGAACTTGCCCGGCCCGACGTTGTAGTTCGCGCCCAGCATCCAGGAGGTGATGCCGTCATTACTGGCCAGGATATGACCCAGGTCCTGCTTGCCGTAATTGGCCATCAACTTGAGGTCAGGGATCGGGCGGTAGTAGGCACCGATCGAATGCCATTTGACCTCGGTCGCATTACGCTCGGTACCGACGTAGACGGCCCACGCAGGCGCAGTGCCTGGCGCCATATAGGTAGCGCTGACCGAGTAGGGGTAGGCGCCAGCCAGCGCACCGACCGGATACTGCGGCGCCGCCGCAGTGCCGCGGCCGATGATCGGCGTCGTCAGGCCGTTATTTTCCTTGCTGCCGATGTTCACGTTCAACTGGAAGCCATTCCATACCGGGGTGTTGTACCAGATCGCGTTGGCGAAGCGGTTGCCCGAATTGCCGGCCAGGCCAAGCGGATCGGAGCCGCTGCCCGACAAGGCAGTGCGGTAACCCGAGACCATGATGTCGGTCTGGAAGCCGGCCGGGTTCGGCATGCCGGACCATGGCTCGAACTGGGTCGTGGTTTCCTGCAGCGAGGTCAGCGCGCGGCCGGCGCGGATGGTACCGAAGCCGCCTTGCAGGCCGACCCGGCTCTGGCCCTGGAACAGCGGACGGCTCACGCCTTCAATGGTGCCGGTGTCAGGTTCGAAGCGGATCTCCAGGTGGAACAGCGCTTTCAGGCCGCTGCCCAGGTCTTCCACGCCGCGGAAGCCCAGCTTGTTGTTATCGCGCTTGGCTTCCTGGATGGCGGAATTCGACGTATGGGTAGTCTTGGTAATGCCGGCGTCCAGAGTGCCATAAATGGTGACCGAGGATTGCGCAAAGGCGGCACTGCTGAAGGCGCCCATCAAGGCCAGGGCCAATAACGATTTCTTCATGTGTTCTTCCTTTTTATGAGTCAAACCGGTGCAGGGATGGTTATACGATAAGTGCAGATAGCGCCGTATCCGGGCCGATTGGTCATCTACCTGCACGAAAAAGGGTCAAAACCGCCTGCTGCTGTTGTATTTTTGAAACGCTTGCCAGCCTGTTCATTTAGTGAAAGACCTGTAAGGAAGCCGAAAGCTAGGGCTGTCACATTTGTCACATATCAAAAAGTCCGGGAGTCATGCGCCATCGCATGGTGGTGCGGCTACACTGGACATGCAGCTTATTCCTTGGAACCGGATACATCGATGGCAAATCGAGACGAGCTGGTGATTATCAGGGGAGCGCGGTCAGGAGACGCCGCAGCCCAGTTAGCGCTGGGTAAGCTCTACCTATTTGGCGGGGCCAGCCTGCCACAAAACATGCCGACGGCCTTGCACTGGCTATGCCGCGCCGCGACCCAGGGCGTTGACGAAGCCTGGCAACTGATCGGCGCCAATATCCCATTTGAAGTAGCGCAGCCGGCGAGGGCCCAGGCTTTGCAGTGGTTCGTGCTTGCCGCGCAGGCAGGGATTCCGGCGGCGGTACGCGTGCTGGCGCAGTTGCGGCGCGTCGATCCTTCGCCGGCCGCCGCAGCTGGCCAGCCGCGCCAGGGGGCTGCGTCAGCCGTCATACCCCAGCGTGCGCCATCGGCGCCCAGTCCGGAGGTGCCGGCCAGCGTGCCGGAAGCCTGGCGGGCAATGGAGGCCGAACAGGATGCGAACCAGGACGAGCTGCTGCGCTTGCGTACCCTGGCTGCCCAGGGCGGCGACCGCGATGCCCAGTTGGCGCTGGGCCTGCACCTGGCGCGCATGAACAGCGAGGGAGACCGGGTTGAATCCACCAGCGGCACGGTCAACTTCAAGCGTGCCTTGCGCTGGCTGGCGCAGGCAGGCGAGCAGGGGCTGGCCGATGCCTGGTTTGCCATGTCGCGTATTTATGTCCGTCCTGAATTCTCCCAGCGCAGCGCGAGCGAAGCGCAGGCCTGCCTGGAGCGCGCGGCGGACATGGGGCATAGCGGGGCGCAGCTTGAGTGCGGCATCCATGCCTGGCGTGCGCGCCGCGGCGCAGAGGACAATGATGTGCGGGCGGTGTTCTGGCTGCAGAAGGCTGCGGCCCAGGGCAGTGCCGAGGCGCAGCAAGCGCTGGACCGGATTGCGCCGCCGCCGCCACCGGCTGGCTGGGCTGATCCCTTGCTGCCGTTGCTGACCCGGGAAATCCTGAGCAGCCAGCCATTGCTGGCGGCGCGCATTGAGTTGGCGGCCTTGTTCCGGCTGACGCGTGCTGAAGCTTTGCTGTTGGATGTGAAGGCCGCCGACCAGGGGCATTGCCTGGTGGTTGATATCCGCGCCAGTTATGGGCGCAGCAAGCGCCGGCTGGTGCTGGTGCGTACTGCGGCGGAAAGGCAGAAGCTGGATCGGATTGTGCGCCTGTTCGAACAGGTGGACGTGGATATGGAGGGGAATTACCGGCAGCGGCTTTATCGGCTGAAAAGCTGGTTGGGCGCTGACATGATGGTGGCTGCCTGAAACCGGTAAACCGGGGTCTGACCCGCAGGGTCAGACCCCGACGGTCTCGCGGCCTCGATTTTCGGGTGTACGCCGTTGATCTTCGTCGAAAGTCAAAGACCCAGAACCAACCCGCGGCAGTAGCGCAGACAGGGTCTGACCCTGCGGGTCTGACCCAGGTTTACCGGTTTAGATAGTGATCTCGCCCTCAAACACAGTCACCGCCGGCCCAGTCAAATAAACCGGCTGCCCCTCACCCGCCCAGGCAATCGACAACTGCCCACCGCGCGCATCAACCCGCACCGGCGAGTCCAGCAAGCCCCTGCGAATCCCTGCCACAACCGCAGCGCAAGCACCCGTACCGCAAGCCAGCGTCTCACCAGCCCCGCGCTCGAACACGCGCAGTTTCACATGCTGGCGGTCCACCAGCTGCATGAACCCCGCATTCACCCGTTTAGGGAAACGAAGATGATGCTCGATCAGCGGCCCCATGAGTTCCACCGGCGCGCTATCCACATCCGCCACCACCTGCACCGCATGCGGGTTACCCATCGACACCACCGACACCTGCACCACTTCGCGCTGTCCACCCAGCTCCAGCACCAGCGGCCACAGGGTCTCGCGGCCTTCCGGCTGGCCCTGCAGGCCTTCCGCATCGAACGGCACCTGGGCCGGGTCCAGCACCGGAGCGCCCATGTCGACGGTGATACTGCCGTCGTCTTCCAGGCGAGGTGAAATGATGCCGGCCAGGGTTTCCACCGTGATCTTGCGTTCCGACGTCAGTCCCTTTTCAACCACAAACTTGACGAAGGCGCGCGAACCATTGCCGCACTGTTCCACTTCGCCGCCATCGTTGTTGAAGATGCGGTAACGGAAATCGCAACCCGGCACGGTCGATTTTTCCACCACCAGCATCTGGTCCGCGCCCACGCCGAAACGGCGGTCAGCCAGCGCCTGCCACTGGGCAGGGCTGAAATCGATTTTCTGGTTGATGGCGTCAATGACCACGAAGTCATTGCCGGCGCCGTGCATCTTGGTGAATTTGAGTTTCATCGTTTCTTGGAATAGAAGGAAGGCTGGCCTTCCGGGCGGGTCTTGAAGCGCTTGTGGGTCCAGAAGTATTCGGCTGGCGCTTCTTTGACGCGTTCTTCAATAAATTCGTTCATACGGCGCGTTGCCGCGACCATATCGGGCCCTGGGTAATTTTCCCACACCGGATAAAACTTCACACGGTAGCCTTCGTAATTGGGCAGGAAGGTGGCAATCACCGGCATCACCTGGCCCCCGGTTGCCGCCGCGATGCGCGCGGTGGCAGTCAGGGTGGCGGCGGGAACGCCGAAAAAGGGCACGAATTCCGCATCCTTGTCGCCGAAGTCCATGTCCGGCAGCATGAAGTAGGGCAGCTTTTCCTTGAGCGCGCGCAGGATAGGCTTGATGCCGTCCTGGCGCGTGAACAGCCGGACCGGCTTGAAACGCGCACGCCCCATGCGCAGCACTTCGTCGAAGACCTTGTTCTTTTGCGCGACGTACATGGAAGATGCCGACGCTTCCATGGCGATCGAGGCGCCGCCCACGTCCAGGCAGACGAAATGGGGGCACAGCAAAATGGTTGGCTTTTCCGTCATCTCGGTCACAGGAACCTTGCCGGGGGCCATGCCGTCGCTGGTTTCTACCTTGATCAGCTTGCGCAGGCGTTCTTCGGAAGCCCACCATAGGATCGAGCGTTCCAGCACGCTGCGCGAATAAGCCTGGAAGTGCCGGCGCGCGATGTCGCGGCGCTGTGCTTCAGTCAAATCCGGCATGGTCAGGCGCAGGTTGGTGAGGGCGATTTCGCGGCGCGGGCCCATTACCACAAACAGCAGGTTGCCAACAGCCTTGCCGATGCGGCCCAGCACTGGCAGCGGCAACCAGTGCAGCAGCCACATCATCCCAAGCAGGAGCCTCATGCCGATGCCTCCTGCGCAGCGGCGCCCGGACCGGCCACGCCGGCCGGTACCTTGTAGCGGTTATAGCTCCAATAGTACTGAGCCGGGCAGCGTGCGATCAGCTTCTCCATCTCGGCGTTGATGGCGCGCGCTTGCGCGGCGGAATCGCCTTCCAGGGAACCTTCGAACGGAACGAAGCGCACCACATAGCCTTTGCCGCCCGGCAGGCGTTCGGCGTAGACGATCAGGATCACAGCATCGCCCAGTTGCGCCATCTTGGCCGGCAGCGTCATGGTGTAAGCGGTGCGCCCGAAGAAATCGGCCCATACGCCTTCGCCTTCCTGCGGCACCTGGTCGGGCAGCAGGCCGATCGGCTGGCCTTTCTTGAGGAACTTGGCAAGCATGCGCACGCCGCCCATATTAGCGGGCGCCAACAGCAGGTTCTTGCGCGCACGGGCGCCTTCGATCAGCGGCTTCATCGCTTCCTTGCGCGGCGGACGGTACATCACCATCAGCTCGGTACGGTGGGCGATTTCCTGGGCCGTGATTTCAAAGCAGCCGAGGTGAGGGGTCAGGAACACGATGCCCTTGCCGGCATCCAGGTATTTCTGCACCAGGTCCCAGTTCTCGACGGTGGCGCGGTTAGTCACGCGCTGCGGGTCGGCGCACCAGATGAAGGGCAGTTCGGCAATCGCCTTGCCTGCTTCGCCCACCGCGCTGCCGAGATGGGAAGAGAAGCCGGCCTGGGCCATATTGGCCCGCATCCGGCGTCGATACGAAGGTGATAGCAAGTAGACCAGCCAACCGAGCACGACGCCCAGGGCATGCAGTACTGGCAGGGGGAAGAAGGAGAAAAAGCGGAAGATTCTTAACAGCATTTATTAATTTATAAGAGCATTTTCACGTTGCTCTGCACAAAAATTTTTTAAGAAGCGTAAAATACCACGTTGCAGTAGCCGCTGAGTTAACAGACAACTTGCGAGGCGGGATACAAACTTCGCTAAAGCGTCGCAAGCTTTATTGGTTTTGCGACAATGTTATTTAGAACCAAAGCTAGGAGCTTGCGATGTCCAACGATTTCCTGTTTACTTCCGAATCCGTCTCTGAAGGCCACCCAGACAAGGTAGCCGACCAGATTTCGGACGCGATTCTGGATGCCATCCTGACCCAAGACCCACGTGCCCGCGTTGCCGCGGAAACGCTGTGCAATACCGGCCTGGTAGTGCTGGCGGGTGAAATCACTACCCACGCCAACGTTGATTATATTCAAGTAGCCCGCGATACCATCAAGCGTATCGGCTACGACAACACCGAATACGGCATCGACTACAAGGGCTGCGCCGTGCTGGTTGCTTACGACAAGCAATCGCCGGACATCGCCCAAGGCGTCGACGAAGGTGCAGGCATCGACCTGGACCAGGGCGCCGGCGACCAGGGCCTGATGTTCGGCTACGCCTGCGACGAAACCCCGGAATTGATGCCAGCGCCGATTTACTATTCGCACCGCCTGGTCGAGCGCCAGTCGCAGCTGCGCAAGGATGGCCGCCTCCCATGGCTGCGTCCTGACGCGAAATCGCAGGTCACCCTGCGCTACGTCGATGGCCGCCCGGTATCGGTGGACACCGTGGTGCTGTCGACCCAGCACGCGCCGGAAATGAGCCACTCGCAGATCGAAGAAGCGGTGATCGAAGAGATCATCAAGCCTGTTCTGCCGACCGAATGGATCAAGGACACCAAGTTCCTGGTCAACCCGACCGGCCGTTTCGTTATCGGCGGCCCGCAGGGCGACTGCGGCCTGACCGGCCGCAAGATCATCGTCGACACCTACGGCGGCGCAGCTCCGCACGGCGGCGGTGCGTTCTCGGGCAAGGATCCTTCCAAGGTTGACCGTTCCGCAGCTTACGCTGCCCGCTATGTAGCCAAGAACGTGGTTGCCGCCGGCCTGGCGCGCCAGTGCCAGGTGCAGGTGTCGTACGCAATTGGCGTGGCACGCCCGATCAACATTACCGTGTACACCGAAGGCACCGGCGTGATCTCCGACGAGAAGATCGCACAGCTGGTGCAGGAACACTTCGACCTGCGCCCGAAAGGCATCGTGCAGATGCTGGACCTGCTGCGCCCGATCTACGCCAAGACTGCCGCTTACGGCCACTTCGGCCGTGAAGAGCCGGAATTCAGCTGGGAGCGTACCGACAAGGCAGCGATCCTGCGCGCTGCTGCGGGCCTCTAAACCGGTAAACCAGTGTCTGACCCGCAGGGTCAGACACTGGGCCCGCTGCCGCCGCGTCATAGGTGTCTGACCCTGCGGGTCAGACACCGGTTTACCGGTTGTAGCCGGCACAGTGATACAATCTACCCCCTCCGAGGAGCGCTGCGACCAGCACCCCTGGCCAGGCTCGGAACATCAACACCGCGCTCACGTTACTTTTTTCAACCTATGAAAGGAGGGCGTGATGAACGCCGTACTCAAAGACTCCCAAGACTACATCATCGCTGACATCGGCCTGGCCGCTTGGGGCGAAAAAGAGATCAAGATCGCCGAAACGGAAATGCCAGGCCTGATGGCAATCCGCGAGGAATTCGCCGCATCGCAGCCGCTGAAAGGCGCCCGCATCACCGGTTCGCTGCACATGACCATCCAGACCGCAGTGCTGATCCGCACCCTGGAAGCCCTGGGCGCGCAAGTGCGCTGGGCCTCGTGCAACATCTACTCGACCCAGGACCACGCTGCCGCGGCCATCGCTTCCGCCGGCACCCCGGT
>JBCNOP010000102.1:0-17098 GCA_039593775.1 Pseudoduganella sp. | reverse complement strand
AACGGGACCCGGCCAGAGTTATATACAACATTTCAGGGATTCGTGACGCACACTACAACCTTGCCGAAATTGCTGCCTCGCAACAAACCGATCAAGCCTTGCGGCGCTTGCTCCAGGCCGTCCAGGAGGTCTTCGAACAGCTTGATTTTGCCCTGCCCGACCCAGGCTGACATGTCGCGCGCGAAGTCCTCATAGCGTGTTTCGTAATGATCGAGAATGACCAAGCCTTGCATCAGGATGCGCTTTTGCAGGATGGTCGACATCACTTTCGGCAGACGGTCCTCGCCTTGCGGCGCACCATTCTGGTTGTATTGGGCGATTACGCCGATCACTGGAACGCGCGCGCCGGTGTTCAACAGGGGCAACACAGCGTCGAACACGACCCCGCCGACGTTCTCGAAATACACGTCGATCCCGTTTGGGGCAGCCTCGGCCAGTTTTTTCGCCAGTTGCGGATCGTGGCGATCGAGGGCAACGTCGAAGCCCAGTTCATCACGGGCGAACGCCACCTTGTCGGCGCCGCCGGCAATGCCGATCACGCGCGCGCCCTTCAATTTGGCGAGCTGGCCGACAATGGAGCCGACGGCTCCCGTTGCTGCCGCCACGACCACGGTCTCGCCGGGCTTGGGTTGGCCGATGTCCAGCAGGCCGACGTAAGCAGTAAAGGCGGGCATCCCCAGGCCACCCAGCGCCAGCGATGGCTGCTTCATATCGCCCAGTGCGCGCAGGTCACTGCCATCGGACAGCGCGTAATCCTGCCAGCCCGCGTTGCCGAGGACTATTTCGCCGGCCTTGAAACCGGGATGGCGCGAAGCCACCACGCGGTTGACGGTACCGCCAACCATGGTGGCGCCCAACTCAACCCGCGGCGCGTAGGCAGGAGGAATTTCGTCCATCAGGTTTCGCATGTAAGGATCGAGCGACAGGTAGAGGGTGCGCAACAGGACCTGGCCCTCGCCCGGTTCAGGCACCGGCCCTTCCTCAAGGCGGAAGTTGTCTTGCGTCGGCGCGCCCTGTGGACGGGCGGCGAGGACGATGCGGCGGTTGGTAGTGGCAGTCATTTGATGCTCCTTTCAGTATTAGACCAGTCGTCTAGTCATTAAGTGCAAAAAAGGCGGGAAGCCGGCAAGGCGCCCCGCCCGATCCGGAATTACCTGGTTTGATTCAGTACTTGCTGCGTGCCCGCCATTGCCGTATCCAGCGGCCCACGGTCATGATTGATTTTGGCGAGCAGGCTTGCCCCCACCCAGCTTTGGTACAGCGCCACGGCCAGCACCTTGGCATCCAGGCCTTGCGGCAGCGAGCCATCGGCCATGCCGCGTTCGATGCACTGCCCAAGGCGGGAAGTAATGCCGCTGACGCCGCGGTGCAGCGATGCGCGCAGGACGTCGGACAAGTCGCTCACTTCCGCCCCCAGTTTGACGGCCAGGCATTGGCTCGATTCGCCCAACTGGCATTCGCGCCAGTCCTCGAAATAGTTCAGCAGGCCTTCGCGCCCGGTCTTCCCCTGTGCCAGCAGGTCGTCGATGCGCGCCAGCGTGCGCTCGAAATAGCTGTCAATGACAGCCGCGCCGAACACTTCCTTGGAGCCGAAGTAATGGTAGAACGAGCCTTTGGGCACCTTGGCGGCGCCCAGGAGTTCAGTCAGCCCGACGCCATTGAAGCCCTTGTGCATGAACAGCGGCATGGCTGCATCAATGATGCCCTGGCGAACGTCGGAGTAATTGGTAGAAGTCATGGAGCACAGGATAGACCGAATTAGACCAGTCGTCTATAACTATTTTTGACCCAGGTCATTCCCACCCGGGAAATGGCCGTGGCACCATGTGCGTATGAAGATCCGAACGACACTCCTGGCCGCGATGCTGGCCATGCCGGCGCTGGCCATGGCTGCCACGCCCGTCATCAACGCCTACAAGAGCGCAGCCTGCGGCTGCTGCGAGGCCTGGGTCAAGCACCTGCGCGACAACGGCTTCAAGGTGGAGGCGCACAACGTCGCCAACCCTTCCGACATGCGCGAGAAGATGGGCATTCCGGACCGCTTCGGTTCCTGCCATACAGCCGTGGTGGACGGCTATGCGATTGAAGGCCATGTGCCGGCGGCGGAGGTGAAGCGCCTGCTGGCCGCAAGACCGAAGGCGAAGGGGCTGGCCGTGCCGGCCATGCCGCTTGGTTCTCCGGGCATGGAAGGTCCGCGCAAGGATGCTTACGATGTGCTGCTGGTACTGCCGGATGGCTCCTCGAAGGTCTACCAGCACTACAACTAGAGCGCGAGCAGCAGCAAGACAACGCCGGCAACGGCCATCATTGCGTGGCCAATCATGACGGCATTGGGGATCAACACGCCCTGCTGGTGGCGGCCAAGATTCATCCACACACCGCCCATCGCCGCCAGCAACAGGGCCAGCAAGCCAATCTGGGCCAGGTCTGGCACGTGCGAGAAGATCGTCACGTAGGCCAGCAGGGTTACGCCGGCTGCGGCGATAAAGCCGTGCAGCATCGCGATCCAGTGCGGTGGATTCGCCTTTTTCCCCAGGCGGATCAGCGCCATCACAATGCCGCCGGCCGCGGCAACACCGAACAGCACACAGGCAACAAATAATATGGTTTGGGTATCCATGCGGGCATTCTGCGCCCGCTGCCTGCAGCCGTTCGGTGCGCTGGCTCACGCAGCAGCCAATGCCTCGCCCAGGAGCCGATGCAACTGCTCAGCATGGGCGTAGCCGGGACTGACTTCGCGCACGCCGTCTCCGGTCTCCAACAGCAGGGATGGGAAACTGCTTACGCCAAGCTTGCGCGTGCGGGTGAAGTCGGCGTGCGTTTCAGCAATCGTGGCTGGCTCGCGCCAAGTGTAGAGGAAGCCGGCATCGCTGATGTCATGGCCCTGGCGCTGCAGCTCGGCGGCGCCAATTGCTGCCAGCTCCTTGCCGTCCGTCGTGTCGCGCCCTTCTGCGTAGAAGGCATGCTGGAAGGCGCGGAACACCGCCAGCAGGTCCGCTTGCGGGGCAAGGCGGCGCGCGGCCACCACGGCGCGGCACACCGGTTCCGTATCGTAGACAAAGCCTTGCCGTGCCGCGAAGGCCTCGCGGTTGAATGGCAGGCCGCTCGCCGCTTCAACGCGGGCCCAATGCTGCAGGCGGAATTGCTTGGCCGCGTCGTCCAGTACTTCGGTGCCGCCGGCGCGCAGGCCGCCGACCACGATGTCGAATTCCAGCGCTGGGTGCCTGGCGCGCAGTTGCGCCAATTCCTTGCCAAAGCCATAGCACCAGGAACACATCGGGTCGCCAACATATACGAGTTTCATTACGTTCTTCCAAAGGGGTTATCGATGGAAGGCACTATACTGTCGGCCCCTGCGCGGAAAAATGGGGCGCGGGGCAAGACTATCTATACACGACGTAACAAATGGAAGCAAAGCATGAACTCCGCAGCCTTGCGCTGCAATGCCTGGTCGAACCGGATCCCGCCGCTAAAGTGGCGGCAGTCGCAGCCATGGCCGAAGCCTGGGCGGACGGTGCGCTCGCCCTCGATGCCGCCGCCGTTCTGTCCGCACCGGCGGAGCAGATTCCCGGCCGCCCTGCCCGTCCTGAACTGGTGGCGCCACGCCTGGTAGGCCGCCGCTCCATGGCGACCGTCGAGGGACGCGCCATGCTGGTGCACGCTCTGGCGCATATCGAGTTCAACGCCGTCAACCTGGCGCTGGATGCGATGTGGCGCTTCCCTGCCATGCCGCAGCAGTTCTATACCGACTGGCTGCGCGTGGCGAAGGAAGAGGCTTATCATTTCTCGCTGCTGTCGGCCCACCTGGCGACGCTCGGCTGCGCCTACGGCGATTACACGGCACACGGCAGTCTTTGGGAGATGGTGGAGAAAACCACCGGCGACGTCATGGCGCGCATGGCCCTGGTGCCGCGCACGCTGGAAGCGCGCGGCCTCGATGCGATTCCGCCGCTGCGCGCCAAGCTGGCGCAGGCCGGCGACGAAGCGGCCGCCGCTATCCTCGACATCATCCTGCGCGATGAAATCGGCCATGTGGAAATCGGCAATCGCTGGTACTGGCACTTGTGCGGGCTGCGCGGCCTTGATCCCGTGGCGACTTACGATGAACTGGTGGTGCAATACAAAGCCACGGTGCGGGGTCCTTTCAATATGGAAGCGCGCCGCAAGGCAGGCTTCAGTGAAGAAGAGCTGCGCGCTTTACTACATTAAGTAATTATTGCCCTCGAACTGCAGGCGCGCTAAATTTTCCCGACGTCAACATACCGGGAGATCCCTATGTCGCGCCTGAACTACCTCATCGCAACAGCCCTGCTGGCGGCCAGCGCTGCGCCAGCGATCGCCGGCCCCAAAGGCTGGACTGCCTTGAATGCCAGCCGCACTTACACCGCGATTCCCGTCGCCAGCGACGACACCATCAACCCCTTGCGCGGCTATTACCGCTGGCAGAACCAGGAACTGGTTCCCCAGGCTGCACCGGCCAGGGACGCCTACCGCCGCTACTACTGGAAAGACCTGGAGGCGGCCGAGGGACAATACAACTTCAGCGCGATCCTGAACGACCTTGCCACGGCCAGGAGCCAGGGCCGCAAATTCGCCTTCCGCCTGCGCATGATGGCGGGCTACGACGACAACGTGGTCTATGCGCCCGCCTACATCGTCAATAACGCCAACTGCCAGGCGGGCTGCGGCTTCTGGGCCGACACCGATACGAACGTGCCCGGCCAGACCTTCATCCCCGACTGGAACGACCCGTGGCTGCAACAGCGTTCGCGTGCGCTGCTCACCGCGCTGGCTGCCGCGCTCGGCCCGAACAATCCGGATATCGCCTGGATCGACGTCGGCATGTATGGTCAATATGGCGAATGGGCGCTGCGCTCCAGTGCGTACGCCAGCCCGCCGGCCGGCATCACGCCTGCGACCGACGCCAGCAAGCGCGAATTCGCGAAGATGCATTTCGACGCCTTTCCCAACCAGCAGCACGTGATGTTCATCCCGTACTCCAACAAGGATGCTTTGACTTATGGCCTGCTGGAGCAAACAATTACCAGCCGGCCGGTAGGCTTGAGGGCCGACTGCCTTAGCCGCTACGGCTATTTCGACCAGTGGACCAATCGCCCGGCCGAATGGGCTGCCTTTGCAAATCAGTGGCAGAAGGCCCCGTTTGTTTCCGAGTTCTGCCCATTTACGAGCGGCGATCCCCAGAACAATCCCGCCACGGCACGCCAGCAGGCTGCTGCCTTCCATATCACCCTGTTCAGCAACGGGAACTTCGAAACCAGCCGGCCGGATGCGGAGCGCTGGGGCGCATTGACCGCGGCCGAGCAGAATGACTTGCTGATGATGGCGCGCGAATCGGGCTACCGCTACGTCGTCGCCAGCAGCACGGTCAACCTGACCGCCGGCGGCGCACTGACCCTGACCACCATGCTGCGCAACGACGGCAGTGCGCCCGCCTATGAAACATGGCAGGTCAATGCAGAACTGGTGAATTCTTCGGGCGCGGTGGCCTGGACCGGGCAAATGCCGGCCAACCTGAAGTCCCTACTGGGCAGCGGCGCCAGTGCAAGCTACCAGGGCAGCTGGACGCTGCCGGCACTTCCAACGGGCGATTACACCCTGCGCCTGGCAGCACGCGACTTGAGCGCGTCGCCGCGTGCGCCGTTGAAATGGGCCATCAGCGAGCGTGCCGCCGACGGCGCGCTGGCGGTGGCAACACTGCGCCGGCGCTAGGCGGTCGGCAGCCAGCGTGGCTTGGTGTCCGTGTGCAACTCGCGGTCCACCGGGCCATCGTATTCCGGCTCCATGGTGCCGAGCGTAATCGCAATCCGGTCGGGCGATTGCGTGCTGCGCCAGGTGAGCGTCGAGCCGCACACCTTGCAGAAGCCGCGCCGCCCGTGGTCGGAGGAATGGAATTCCGTCACCAGGTCGGCGCCCTTTTCGAAACTGAAGCCGGCGCTGGCCACATTGGCATAAGAGCCCGAGGCCGCGCCGTGCTGCTTCTGGCACATGGTGCAATAGCAATGGCTCGCACCGTGCACCGTGCTCTTGTCGGCTTTGTACTCGACACCGCCGCACAGGCAGCTGCCGCGCAGGTATTCCGTCATGCTTAATCTCCCTTGCAAGAATGCGGGGAATGATAATATATCCTGGCACCCAAGGGAGACGCACATGACGACCGAAGCCATGCCTTTCCGCACCCTGCTCTACCGCTTCATCTTCTTCGACTGGTTGTTCAAGGACGTGAGCGCGGCCCGCAATGTGATTGAGCGTCACGCCGCACTGCAGCACAACAAGTACATGAGCCGCTACCTGCCGATTTATTTCCGGCGCTGGACCGTCATGGCCACGTTCGACTTTGGCCTGGGGTGCCTGTTCGAACGCGCACTGCAGGCGACCGTCGTATCGGCCTATTTCTTCACCTGGTCGTGCGTGACCGTTGCGGGAATGGTGGTGATTGCCGCCGCCTGGATTTTCCTGAGCTTCGGCCGGTTGAGTTGATGGAAAATTGTGCAACGGATTTATTTCCCATCAAATCAGTCGGTTAGCGCGCAACGGCATTCCTTGTTAACAGAGTTTTCCACAGAAACCGTTAACAACTCAGGCGCCCGCCTGCTTTAACTCCTCACTCCCAGCCACGTTGGCGGCCAGCTTGGGCGCCACCATCGGCACGGTCAGCATGGTGCTGGCCACCGCCATCAGCAGCAAGGCGGTGAAGGTGTCGTTGGTGATGATCTGCTTATCGAGCAGGATATTGGCGAACACGATTTCGATCAGGCCCTTGGATTGCAGCAGCCAGCCTATGATCGATGCCTCTCCCGCGCGCCAGCCAAGGATACGGCCCGCCGCCCGCGCCGCCAACAGCTTGCCGCCGACCGACACCAGCACCAGCAAGCCCGCAGCATAGAACACGGCATAGCCGCCCACGCCCCAGTTGGTTTTCAGGCCGGTACTAAGGAAGAACACCGGCATCACTGCCAGCAGGATATGGTGGCGGAACTGATCCATCTTCTCCTGGTCGAACCAGGACGCGTCCATCACCACGCCGGCCAGGAAGGCGCCAACCATGAAGTGCAGGCCGGACCAATCGGCACCGAGGGCGCACAGGATCAGCCAGACCAGTGCGAAATACCAGCGGTCTTTCTCCTGGGCTTTCAGCATGCCTTTGCGGAACGGGATCGTCAGCAGCGCGAACACGAGCAGGAAGCCAAGCTGGCGGCCAACGCGCTCCCAATCGAGCAGGATAATGGCCAGCACGCCCCAGATCGCAATATCATCCAGGCTTGCATAGCGCAGGATGCGCTGGCCAATCGGCAGGCGCAGCATCTCCATCTTTTCAAGCAGCAGCACAAGGACCGGCAACGCAGTCACGGCGCAAGCCATGCCGATGCCAAGAACGAATTGCCAGTTCATGCCTTTGGCGCCGATCCAGCCTTGCTGGCCAAGCAGCACCACGGCCGCAAGGCAGCCCAGCACCAGCGGCACGCCCAGCGACAGGCCGGCCGTCACAAGGCTCTCGCGGCGGAAGTTCCAGGCCAGCTTGAGGTCAAGCTCGATCCCCGCGATCATCACGAAAATCATCACGCCCCAACTTGCAAGGCCATTCAACGATTGCACCACGGGCTGGGTGAACACGAAATGGTAATAGTCGGGGAATACCGCGCCCAATACGCCGGGGCCGAGCAGCACGCCGCCTATAATCTGCACGATGACCAGGGGAGCGAAGTAGTCGATATTGGCATAGCGCCAGACAAGGTAAGGCACGGTGAAGATCACCAGCATGGCGATCAGGAATATCTCCGTTGTGGACATGCTTCGCTCCGAGTATTTTTTATAGTCGGATGACTCTAGCACAAGAATGGAAACGATACCAATGGATAGTTTTGAGCGCAGGCTCGACCGTTTCGAGCTGTTTGACGGCATGGACAGCCCTGCCCTGAACCTGACCTTCGTACTGGAGTTGCCGGACTTCCGGCCGTGGTGCAAGGAACAAGGCCTTCCGCCTTTCCACGTGTTGCTGTGTGCGGTGCTGCGTTCGGTGCTGAAGGTGGAAAATTTCCGCTACCGCATCCTGGATGGCAAGGTGATTCGCATCGACCGCCTGACGCCCTCCTTCACCGTCAAGAACCAGCACAACGACTTGAATTTCGCCCAGTTCGAATGGTCGGACGACTTGCGCGAGTTCACGGCGCGCGGCTTGGCGGCACGCGAAGAGGCGTCGAACATGGAAGCATTGAATCGCAAATACCGCAGTATGACGCCACGCGAAGCGAAGGAGCAGGTATTCGTTACCTGCATACCATGGCTGAACTTCACCTCGATCCAGCATCCCACCGCAGCGCTGGCGCAGCCGGATATTCCGTCGTTCGCCTGGGGTAAATTCAGGGATGCCGGCGCAGGGCGCCTCGAGCTGCCGTTCTCGGTGCAGGTGCACCACGGCTTTGTCGACGGTTACCACATCCACCTGTTCGCCGAACAAGTGGCCGCCGAATTGACGGAGATAATGCAGCCTTAGGCCAGGCGGATATCGCGCGCACCTGCAGCGGAGAGGCGCGACAGCAAATCCTCCAGCGCCTGCGCGGGTGCCGAGCCGAGGTCCAGTTCTACTGCGACCAGGGAACCATCCAGCCGCGGATCGCTCGCGAAATGGACTACGCCAAACAACCCTTCCTCGTTCTGCCGATTGGCGTCCTCCGCATCGAACCAGTCCATGAACCACGGCGCCAGCACTGCACCCACCCGCTCCGGCACAAGGCCGCCCACGCGCAGCGTCACCGCATCCCAAAGGAATGGCGCGACATAAACGATGGCAGGAGGAATTGGCAACGTATGCACGCTGAACTGCATGCGCGTATGCGAGTCGACTGAGAGCGGCTTGCCCGCTTGTGCCCCACGCCGTGGTACCAGGTCCGCGCGCATTGGCAAGTCATACTCGCCATCGACAGCCAGGCTGCCATCGTCGCGCCGCAGTGCCGCTTCCACATGCGCATGCGCCGATGACGCAACAGCGTCGGCAAATGTGGCCGCATAGGCCATGCGAATGACCGAAAAAAGCTCTGTCATCGGCTTACAGCCAGTTAGGCAGCGTTATGTAGACCAACCCGCTTAACAGCAGCAACGAAGCGCATGCAACGAGACGATTGAGCGATTGCTCCCACGCGTGGTCGCGGGTGCGAGCCATGCGCGCATCAGCCGCAGCCTGGATGCGCTCGAATTCTTCATTCGTCACCGCGCTGGCGACGATGTGCATCGGATTGTGCAGAAGTTCGACCGCGTCGTGGTATTGGTGTGCGAGCCAGATGCAAAGTATCCGCCCTTCTTTCGACGGCTTGGACGGCTCGAACACTGGAATGCCTGCGCGGGATAAACGTTCCCACGCATCTTCATATTCGAGCTCGGAGTTAGTGACAAAGACCTTGCGCATGGGGCGGTATAGTAACCGCCAAGGGGGCCTTAGAAACTCTCAGAATTTCACTTATCAAATAATTTTGTTTGCTGGCGCACGGTTGAAGCGCACATTTGCAAACGGAAGCGCCGACCTCAACGGGTCGGCACTTCGTGGTCACATGCTGATCAATGGCAAGTGAAAGTCGCGATGCCGCGGTACACGTTGCTGTTGCCCAGGGCGACGCTATAGCTTGCAACGACGAAGATTGCTCCATTGCCTGCATCGCCGATGGTCACCATGGCACCAGTACCCAGACCACCCACCGCGCCAGAGATATAGGTGCTGTCAACTGTTTTGACGGCACCTTGCAAATTGGCCGTAGCGGTCAGGCCGTTGCCAGTAGTCGTGATAGCCAGGGAAATGTGGGCGCCGTTGCCGTCAACGGTCACTTCCGCCGTGCCGGTCGATTTGTCGATAGCGCTTGTAGCACCCGAAATAAAGACTCCGCCGCCAGCATAGGTCGGCTTGGTGAACTTTCCGGCATCGCACGTCATCGATCCATTCGCCGGCATGGAAGCCAGTTTGTTAAACACTACGTAGTGATACGAGCTGCCGGAAGGACCACCCAGTGGAAAATCGCCACTCGATGAAGTGACGCTGCCATCGCTCCAACGGCCTTGGGCATAATTAGCGTTTCCGGAAATTTCTTGCGTTGCAGCTGACGCGCCGGTCAGAGCATAGCCGCCCAACACCGTCACTGCACCGTTACTGGCCTGGGTGAACGGGGATGGATTCCCGGCAGACTGGAGCGACGTCGATGTCAGCATGTATCGCGCATTAGCCTTTGCCACGAAAGATGCGTCAACGGAGCCGGAATTGGTGGGCTTGCTGTCGGCTGGTGGTGGATTGGTCGCCGGCGGCGGGTTAGTAACAGAAGCCGAGCTGCCACCAGCGCCTGCAGCAGGAGCGGAATTACCATCACCGCCACCACCGCCACAACCAACCAGGGTAAATGCTGCTACTGCCAACGAAAGAAATTTCATGTTCATATGCTTATTCAAAAAAACTACGCAACTTCAAATATCGGATTTCTTGAGATGCGTAGATACCTCACGAAACCAGTTTCCTCGAAAGGGATTTAAGGGGGTGCTGCATGCAACTAAAATGGACGTGACAAAGCCTCGCTTGACTCACGCGGTCCAATTTTTCTTACAAAATGGGTTGATGTCGCTACCGATCTGAAGGTAGCGATTCAGCGCTTGGCACGCTGGAGAAAGCCAGGTTAAGCGCTGATTTCAGACGAACTTATTGAAGTATCTAACTGCAACTTTTATTTCTGCTTTGCATCTTATACAGTTGTGAAGTATAGCGGTCTCAAGGCTCAAAATCAATCGCCAGACTTACGATTCCTTAAGCTTTTAGAGTAAATAGCCAAATTTTTGGCTAAGTTAGCCGCAATTAGTGACATTTGGAGAGAATCGCCCGTGTCAGAGCTTTCCTAGCCATCCTCGCTGCCCCTGCGTGCGGCGCTGATTTGCGTTTGGCGGCCCAGCGCTTCACTTCTTCTTCCATAACCATGCTCACGTGATGTCCTTTCTGTATTATCACCTGAGCAGAAATTCACTGGGTCATACATGCATTGTTTGGCATAGGCATAGCGCCCGGTTTGCGCGGCAAGCTTCGGCACCTAGAGCGACACCAAAGCACACGCAAGACAACAACAGATCAAATGTTCAGTAACTCACCTTGGCATAGGCCTCGTCCATGAGGGTATCTCGCTAAGACATCCACAAGATATTCTCCAAACCTCATCCCCGTTGCCTTCACCGATTCGTTATTTTCATCATAGTGCTAGACAAGGTCTGGTTCTACCGCACTCGTTTGTAAGAAATAATATTGCGTCTCTCTTTCCACCGAAAATACGAAGACTTTGTTTAAATAATCCCACGCTCCAATCGCTTGCAAGCTAGAAAAAAAGTTCACTTGGAATAACATATGAGTTCGCACAGACCAGTGCGGCCGATAAATTATGAATGGGTCATCCCCTATGATGCCTCCATCACATCTCCCCGCGCGCTCCATAAACCACCTAAAATCTCCCGACAATTCAATTCCATAAAGCCGCTTCAGCTTTTCATTTCACTTTCGCTGTAACCGATCATTCGATCCGCAGCATCCGGACACAACTCTTGTGCTTTCGCAAAAAACATTTGGCAAGCTCAGTCATCCAACCAATCGCGCATAGACGATTTTTGGATTCCAAATTGATAATCCCCTTGCGCTGCAACAAACGCGTCTTCAACTTTCTGGTTAAGTTCGACCCTAAAGAGCTCCTTTATGTTGCGGTTATCTTGCGTGTATAACTCATCAACCACGATTCCGACGCAATCTTCGCCAACAAAATGTCCTCTTGCTATCGCCTTGTAAAATAGCTTCGACTTTCCCCCCCACTAACGAGGAAACGCGCTTGAGTATTTGGTACATTATATTACCGTTTAGGACTCTAATTTTTTCCGGAAAATCATAATCTTCTGGAAAATGATCGCCTAAAATATATAACCCATCAGCCATGTCAACCAACCAGCCATTCACTTCTATTTTGTCGCCAGTTTTCAATATTTTTGAACTTAATACGTCACTCACTTCCATATCATTCCTCGACCTTAGTTGCATTGACACCGTTAGCCATAGCTCTATCTAGCATCGCTGATATTACTCCTCTCAGCCCAATATATAGATCACGTGTCATGTAATAAGTACCCCCACCTCTGCTCTTCCATCAACCATGATGAAGTGCCCCTTAATATTGACGATAACTGTCCGCCCCCGCGCCGGTCGGCTTGACCGCGTTGCTGCTGACGTGGGCAAGGTAGACCTTTGGCACCAGTACGGTTTCGATGGAACCATCCGGCAGTTGTACGGCCTCGCTTTCCAGCCAGACGATGTCGCTGGTCAGCCGGCTAATCTGGTCGGCGCTGAGGGAGATGCCGGGACGCAGCCCGAACTCCGTCGCAACGCTGGCGGCGTTGTTCAGCATCTGTTTGTAGAGGTTGTCGTCGCCTGGAGTGGCGCTTGGTGCGCGGCCGGTCAACTTGGATAACTGTTCGCGTACCAAACGCTGTTCGTAGAAGCCGTCGCCGAGGCGCTTCTGCGTGGTAGCGTGGTCGATTGCCAGCTTATCCAGCAGGTAGTCGCTGCTGGTCCACTGGTCCTGCTAGACGAATTGCGGACGCGTCTCGAACAGAAGGTCGTGTCCCACCGCCTACGGTGAGGCTAACTTCGCCAAGCCAATTGCCTGCTTGATTTAACACTCACCCGTGCAGAGCCTCGGCATAATACGGAGGCCGCATTTACCACCTTATCGCCTTGTCCAAGCTGGGAGCGAGCGCGGGGAATTTTCCCACTTACGCCACCTTTTGCGCGCCCGCCCAAGTCCGAATTGACGGTTATAAGCCACTAGGGGGCCTTGAACGCAGCTCATCCCCCATTACCAAAAGCCCGTGGCGGTCGAATGGTTTGAAGCGAGGATGGGCTGCTGACGGGATTTCGAATACGCCGCTAGTGGGGTATTCGATCCTTAGTTGACGAGATCAGGTGCACTACACAGCGACGGCAGGAAAGCACTCGCGTATGCACCATCAGGCGAAGCTACATCTGCTCGAACACCAACCAAACGGCGAAAAAGCCAAATGAAACAGATCGTGCACGGCACTTTGCGGCCACCATAGAGTACCTCCGCCAGCGACAAAGGCGGTCGGCACCGACAGAAATTCCTATTTGGCCATTTGAACAGTACATTAAATTAGTCCCCAGGATTCCGCCAACTCTTCAACAAATGCTCGCTTTTCTACATCATCAATTTGCGTGCTCAAGTTCTTGAATAGTGTTGCGAGATTCTGCCTTTCAGATTCAGAAAGACCCTGCAGTTCGGCGGACAACTGCTCCATCATTTCAATTGCCAAATCTTCATTCAATTGCCCATCTGGAGTAAACTCTAAAAAAATCGCCGTATCAACGATAACCTTAGCCAAGCAAATAATTGCACTCATTTCTTTTCAACCTTCACTGTAATGTTCGTAATCTTCAATTCACTTAACATCTTTTCAGCCCGTGCTTTTTGCGCTTCAGTAGGAACTTCCCACCGACCGGTAAGCCCATTTTCACTTAACGCTTGGGATTGTCGCACGGCTTGATCCTTCGCTTTTGGACTTGCAACAATTGAAACTTTTCTATCAACCATTACGTCGCCGTCAACGCCGTCAAACTTAACTAGTCGAGTCGAGCCATCGTCCATTGTTCGCACAAGGGCAGGTGCTTGTCCCTGCTTCGTTTGTGGATTCGAGCGTGCCCCTGATGCAGAATCATTATATTCCCGGGCAGATTGACTCATCCCAGCATTTTCATCAACCCATTGAACTTTTGTGCTGGCGCCAGTCGCTCCCTTCGATTCATCTCCATTAGGAAAATTGTTATTAAGTGGGACCGCCTTCCCTCTCACATCAGTATAGGTCGTATCTCCATAACCCTTGCTGCCTTGCTGAGCATATTTTCCATCACTTCCAGCCTTGACAGAATTTTCTATCTCAACCGTCGTAGTCGCACCACCAACCGCTGCATTTCGTCCGTAAATCGTATCATTTGCAGCAGGCGATCCGTCTCCAACGACCGTGACTGTCCTTCCAGAAGCCGCAGCACCATTTTTACCTGATGGCGAAACTACTTTTCCACCGGCCCCTGGCAAATTGGCCCTGATTCCCCGCCCAACCAGCGGTGCGCCTTTACCTACAATTAGCGAGGTCAGCATCATTCGCATTTGACGAAGCAAAAGCGCGTCTCTAACGAGGCTGTCGCAACCGTTAGAACTTACCCCTACGCAATTCTGCTGCCGGAATTTTGCGATTTCTTCCGCCTTTTGAACGTCACTACCAAACAAGGAGGCGTCACCATAGACTGTCCCTAACCTGTTTACATTGTCTTGTCGGCCAAAGAAGATCTTGTAATCGCTGTAGTCCAATTCATTACTAATTTCGCGTGTCGATGCGGCTTGGCTTTCAAGGTCCCGCACGCACTGCACATCACCAGTAAAAGTACAGGACTCGATTTTCGCAATATTCGCGTTTGATTTTGCGATGTACTTGCTGCGAATATCTCTATAATCAGCATCCGGACAGCCTCCTTTTTGCTTAGAGCATTCTTCAAGTTCCTTTTTCATCGCGGCCATTTCCGGGCGCTTCAAGAAGTTGTTCTCGACAGCATTCGTCGCCACTTGTCCGCCGATCGCTGCATCATGCATGCTTCCACCGGCGGCACCGGACAGCAACGCACCGATGGCGCTGGACAACGCAGTGACGTTGTTAGCTTGTTCCGGCGTGAGCTTGTCACGCTGCAGATTTCCATTGGCATCGAACGCCTGTGGGTACAGTTCTTTCGTCAAGATCTGCGCAGCCAGTTCACCACCACCGCCTGCCAGTGCGCCGCCCGCGGCGCTGGAGTTGTTGGCAACGGCCAAAGCCGCACCCAGAACTGCGTGGCTCAAGTCCTGCAGCGTCTGGTTTTCGTTGCCCTTCGTCTTGAAGTAGTCGCCAATCTCGGAGGCGATATACGGCGCGGCAGCATTGGCGGCAATCTGTGTGCCGCCCTGCCCTGCAACGCCGCCCACCAGAATGCCGGTGACGACGTTCAGCGCGCGACTCTTCTCGCCGCCTACGCCCCATTCGGCCTGGACCTTCCGGGCTTCATCGATTGTCCTGTTGGCGTCGGCTATTTGTTCAGGCGTGCTGTTTTCATTCTTCAGCGTTTTCTGCGCCGCTTCTTCCGCCTTCCGCGCATCGTTGGTAAACGCGGCCGATACCTGCTTGGCGGTAGCGACGACCGTACCGGCCGCAGCCGACATGGCCTGCTGGTCTTTCAGCAGTTTCTGCATGTCGGGCAGCTTGTCCAGCCCGACGTTCGCCTTGCTCGCGTCGGTGTTGATGCCCAGGTCTTTCACCGAACTGGTGGTCACGCCACCGATGGTGATCTTGCCGTCGGTGACGGTGGCGTAGGTGGTGGAGCTGTCGCTACCCTTTTCCATCATCGGCAGGCCTGGCGCGACGTTACCGCCCTTGCGGTCGCCGAACAGCTGGCTGTCCTTGGTAAACGGGACGGCCTGGCCTTGCGCGTCCTTCTTGCCGAAATCGCTGTCGCCGCTGATGCTGCCTGCCATGCTGACGCTGCTGGCCGAATATTCCATCTTGTTTTCAAGATTGGAGGTGGTCAGCTTGTTGGTGGTCAGCTCGGATACCGCGGCATTGGTGCTGGCGATGGCGCCGCCTTTGAGGTCGATCGTGTCGGCTTTGACGTGGTAGCCACCGTTCCCGGCGAACAGGCCCGATTGCTGGCCGACCGAGGTCGAACTGCCGTTGGTCTTCGCCTGCGATACGCTACCGCTGCCGTTCATCACACCGAATCCGAATTCCACGCGGACACCGACGCCGGTCTGGCTGCTCTCCTGGTGGCTGGTGTCCTGCAGGCTTTCCACGGCCAGCTTGCCGCCGACGTCCGCGTTGATGGTGTTGGCGGTGGCCGTGGCACCTTTCAACGTGGTGTCGCCTTTGCTGTGCAGGTTGATCGTGTCAGCCTTGAGCTGGGTGTTGTTGTTGACCGTGGCATCGCTCTTGTTGTGGCCATTGCCCACGTTGGCGGCGGCATAGACGTACACGCCGGTCTGCGCGCCAACCTGGAAGCCGACGCCCACTTCCGCTCCGGCGCTATGGTTCTTGCCGTCACTGTGGACCTTGCTCTGGCTGGCGTCCAGCACGATGTTCTGTGCTGCATCCAGGCTCAGGGTCTTGCCGGCATTGAGCGCAGCGCCGGTGGCGTGGATGTCGCCGCCGGTGGCGGTCAATGTGACGTTGCGGCCACCGTTGATGGTGCTGCCCTCGGCGGTGCTGCCGTTGCCATTGCTGGAGTTGCTGCTGCTGGCGAAGCCCAGGCCCGCTTCCCCCTTGACCAGCACGCCGCTCTTCATCGACATGGCGGCCTGGACCCCGTTGGCTGCCGCCGCCATCCGCTGCATCTCCTTCAGGCGGCCGTCGGATTTGCGCGCTGCTTCCACGTTGTTGGCCAGGTCGATCAGCGGTGAGCTGATGCGCGCGAAGGCGCCAATCTTCAGGTCGCTGTTGGCGCTCTGGTTGCTGCCGGTGTTGTCCAGTGTATTGATGTCGATCGTCTTGGCGGTGATGCTGACATCGTTCCCCGCCGTGACGTTGCTGGAGGTCTGCGTGTACTTCTCGCCAGCGCTTAGGACCACGTCGCCCTTCAAGCTGCCGACGTTCGAGGCGACTTGCTTGACTTCGCTGCCGTTGTCCAGGTGCTTTTCGTTGTGGTAGCCGGCGAAGCGTTCGGTGTCGGAAATGACCACCTTCCCGACTGCCTTGTTGTCGCTCTGGTTGGCGTTGAGTACCGTATCCTGCGCGCTGGTGATGGTCAGGTTGCGCGCGGCGTTGATCGCCAGCTGGCCTTCCGACGCCACGTTCGCGCCGGTCAACGTGATGTCGCCGGTCTGCGTCGCGATGGTGGCGCTGCCGCCGGCCGACAGCGTGGTACCGGTCACGGTGTCGGTGGCGCCGTTGCCGTTGCTCTTGTTGTGCAGGGTGCCAGCCATCATGGCGGTGCGGTTGTCGAAGCTGAAGCCCGACGTCTTCGAATCCTGCGACTTGGTTTCCGTGCTGT
>JBCNOP010000101.1:0-17201 GCA_039593775.1 Pseudoduganella sp. | reverse complement strand
TGGCCAGCCTTGCGCGGTCGCGTGTTCGGACAGCTTGGCGTTCGGGTTGGTCGCAATCGGATGGCTGACGATCGACAGCAGCGGCAGGTCGTTATGGGAATCGCTGTAGAAGTGGACGCTTTCGAAGCTGTCCAGCGAATGTCCCAGTTTTTCGAGCCATGCCTTGGTGTGCACGATCTTGCCTTCGCCCTGGGTTGGAGTGCCGAGCAGCTTGCCGGTGATGCGGCCGGCGGCATCGCGCTCCGGCATCGCGGCAATCAGGTGCTCCACGCCGAAGGCCTGGGCGATCGGCGCCACGACGAAGTGATTGGTCGCCGTCACGATCGCCACCAGGTCGCCGGCGTCGAGGTGCTTTTGCAGCAGCGCGCGGGCGGCAGGGAGGATGTTCGGCATTACCACTTCGGTCATGTACTGCTGCTGCAGTTCGGCCAGGCGTTCAGGCTCGAAGGAAGCCAGGGTTCCGAGCGAAAATTCCAGGTATTCCACCGGGTCCAGGGTGCCCGCCTGGTATTGGGCGAAGAACTCCTCGTTGCGGCGCTTGAATTGCGCGGCATCGACAGCGCCCACGCGGCACAGGAACTGGCCCCACTCGAAATCCGAATCGATCGGCAGCAGGGTGTGGTCAAGGTCGAACAGGGCGAGTTTCATCATTCTTTCGCTTCCTCCTGCAGCCATTCACGCAGCAGGGGCAGGGTAATCGGGCGTTTGGTTTCCAGGGAATACTGGTCGAGCGAGTCGAGCATCGAGGACAGCGATACCATGTCGCGCTGGAAGTGCGACAGCAGGTAAGGTAGCACACCGGGTGAGAGGATCAAACCGCGCGCTTCCGCCATCTGCGTCAGCGTTGCAAGCTTTTCCTCGTCGGTCAGGCCATGGATCTGGTACACCAGGCCCCAGCCCATGCGCGTGCGCAGGTCCTCGCGCACCGGCAGCACGGCCGGGGCGACCGAGCCCGCGCTCACCATGAAGGCGTTATTGGCGCGGATCTCGTTGAACAGGGCAAAGGCATCGATCTGGGCCACCGGCGACAGCTTTTCACAGTCGTCCAGCAGGTACAGGTCCACGTCCGGCGAATACAGGAACTCGGTTTCAATCGAAAACGGCGAAATATAGCGCGCACGGTCGCTCGAGGCGAGCGCCTTCAGCAGGTGCGACTTGCCTGCGCCAATTTCCCCCCACAGGTAGGCGAAATGCTCGCGGGAGCTGCGTTCGGCGAACTGGCGCATCAGCGCCGCCACCTCCGCATTGCGGCCCACCTCGAAGGACTCGAGGGTGCACACCGGCTCCGCACCCAGGTCAAGCACCAGCTGTTTCATTGGACTTGTCCCGGTATTGTGGACTTTTTGCTAACGTAATCGATCTTCACACTACGCATTATAAAAGCTGCTGCGCAGGTAGTGGCGGCGGAGGTGCCTGAAACCCACCATCAGGAGGGCGGAAGCGGGTAAAGCCAGCAGTACGCCAACGAAGCCGAACAGCTGTCCGAAGGCCAGCAAAGCGAAGATGACGGCCAGCGGATCGAGGCCGATACGCTCGCCGACCAGGCGCGGCGTCAGGAAGAAGCCTTCGATCACCTGGCCCAGCCCGTAGATGATGGCTACCGCCACCAGCCCGCTCCAGTCGGAGAATTGCAGCACCGCCGCCATCAGCGCCAGCAGCAGGCCGAGGCCGAAGCCGAGGTAAGGAATGAACACCAGCACGCCGGACAGGATACCGACAGGCAGCGCCACGTCGAAGCCCGCCACCGCCAGCGCGGTGGAGTAATAAACCGACAACACCAGCATCACCAGCAACTGGCCGCGCAGGTACTGGGCCAGCAGCACGTCCGACTCGCGCGCCATCTCCATGGTGGCGCCGATATAGCGGCGCGGCACGGCAGAGGCTATGCGCGCCAGCAGCTGGTGCCAGTCCAGCAGCAGGTAGAACAGCACGACCGGGATCAGCACCAGCGTTGCCAGCCAGCCCAGCACGGCGCTGCCGCCTGTGCGCACGGAATTCAAGACCGCAGTCCAGATCTGGTCGCCGCTCTCGGCCATCTTCTCGGCCACCAGGGCCTTGATGCTGGCGCCGTCGAGGGTGAACTGCACGCCCAGCTGCTGCAAGCGCGGGCCCAGCGTGTCATTCAGCTTGGCCAGCGAAGCGGGAATGGCCGCCTGCAGCAGCGGGATTTCCTTTTGCAGCACCGGCACCACGATCAGCAGCAGCGCCAGCACGGCGGCGCCGAACAGGGTAATGACGATGGACACAGCCAGCGCGCGCGGCATCTTCCAGCGCCGGAACAGGCGCAGGCGGCACAGCTTGTCGACGGCAGGATTCAGCGCGTAAGCGAAAATGGCGGCTGCCAGGAACGGCGTCAGCACCGGCCCCAATATCCAGAGCAGGAAGAAGAAGGCGGCCCAGACCGACACCCAGAATAGCGTTTCTTTTTGTTCTGCCGAGAGGGGAAGGGGCATCTGCGCGGGCGTTGTCGGGACGAAGGAAGGGTTATTCTAACGCCTCTGCTGTTAAAAACACCATGCGCGGGGACTTGGGGTAGTTTAATATTTCCATAAATAAACTTCGATGTGATGTCATGCCGTCTGTCCGTACCCGTGCCGCCGTAGCGGCCCTGTCCCTGGCTTTTGCCGCGCAGTCCCCTGCCATGGCGGCCGATGACGGCGAAAAATGCGAAGGCTTCAACCGCTTGCTGTGCATGCCGCTTGCCGCCGCAGCCACCGTCGGAGCCACCGTGTCCAACGCTGCAGCCAGCGTTGCCGAGGCGGTGAACTTCAAGAAGCCGTCTTCCAAGGTCATCGACGCGACCGATGAAGGCGACCTGGCCCGCATCAAGCGCTTTGATCCGAAGAAAGACCCGAGCTTTGCGCCGGAAGCCATGCTGGGTGTGGCAGTCAACACCTACCTGACAAAGCCCGACCCGGCCAAGGATGCCAAGCGCTTCGCCGTCCTGGAATACCTGGTCGACAAGGCTGATATCTCCGGCGAACTGGGCACCGTGCTGCTGCAGGAGACCGTGAACAAGGCTTATTTCGCCCGCAACGCCCCGCAGGAAAGCTGGCCGCGCCGCCTGGCGGTAGCCCACCTGCTGGTCGACCGCGGCGCCAGCGCCAGGGGCCTCAACCTGTCGACCTGCGACTATTGTGAGACCGACAACGAATTCCTGTCCCTGCTGATCCAGGCCGGCGCCAACCCGAACGTCCAGTCCACGACCTATTCGGCGCTGCTGAACCGCTTCATCCGCAAGGACCAGTTCGACGCCGCCAAGCGCCTGGTCGCCCTCGGCGCGGACCCCAACGGCAGCACCTGGGGCAAGCGCAGCATGCTGGTGCGCCTGGTCAGCGAATGCGACAAGGACATGACGCGCAAGCTGGTCCCGCCCGACCGCTTCGATGCCGAATGGCAGAAGTGCGTGGCGGCAGTGACAAGCCGCGTCACCTTCGCCATCGAGCAGGGCGCCGACCCGAATGGCAAGGCCAGCACGGACAACGAGTGCCTGACTCCCTACGACATGGCGCTGGAAAAGAAGAATGAAGAACTGGCCGAACGCCTGCTGAAGCTCGGTGCACGCCCCGGATTTGGGGCAAATTGCCGCTCCGGTGGCTGAAAAGCGGCGGATAACAAGAGAAAATGCGGGGTAAAAATGCTAAAATAGCGGACTTGCCGTCAAACGGCCACCGCTTTCCCCATCTTTCCGCCTCTGTTGCGTAAAACACCATGAGCCAACCTTCGAATGTTTCCCTGTCCTACCGTGACGCAGGTGTCGATATCGACGCCGGCGACGCCCTAGTTGAAGCGATCAAGCCATTCGCCAAGCGCACCATGCGCGAAGGCGTGATGGGCGGTATCGGCGGCTTCGGCGCGCTGTTTGAGATCAGCAAGAAATACAAGGAGCCGGTGCTGGTTTCCGGTACCGACGGCGTCGGCACCAAGCTGAAACTGGCGTTTGAGCTGAACCGCCACGACACCGTGGGCATCGACCTGGTGGCCATGAGCGTGAACGACATCCTGGTGCAGGGCGCCGAACCGCTGTTCTTCCTCGACTACTTCGCCTGCGGCAAGCTGAACGTGGCTACCGCGACCGACGTGATCAAGGGCATTGCCAAGGGCTGCGAAATCTCCGGCTGCGCACTGATCGGCGGCGAAACCGCTGAAATGCCATCCATGTACCCGGACGGCGAATACGACCTGGCCGGCTTCGCAGTTGGCGCGGTTGAAAAGTCCAAGCTGATCGACGGCTCCAAAATCCAGCCGGGCGACGTAGTGCTGGGCCTGGCCTCCTCGGGCGCCCACTCCAACGGATACTCCCTGGTGCGCAAGATCATCGAAGTGGCCAAGCCAGACCTGGAAGCCGACTTCCACGGCCGCAAGCTGGCCGACGTGCTGATGGAACCAACCCGCATCTACGTCAAGCCGCTGCTGGCGCTGATGGAAGCGATGGAAGTCAAAGGCCTGGTGCACATCACCGGCGGCGGCCTGGTCGAAAACATCCCGCGCGTGCTGGCCGATAACCTGACCGCGGAACTGGATGGCTCCTCCTGGACCATGCCTCCACTGTTCAAGTGGCTGCAGCAGCACGGCGGCGTTGCCGACGCGGAAATGCACCGCGTGTTCAACTGCGGTATCGGCATGACCGTGATCGTGTCTGCTGAAAACGCAGACGCAGCGGTGGCCCAGCTGACCGCAGCCGGCGAGACCGTGTCCCGCATCGGCAAAATCCGCGCCCGCGCGGAAGGCGAGCACCAGACCATCGTTGTATAAATAAATGGGGACGTACCCCATTTTTCAAGAACGGAGCCCGAGCGGCTCCGTTTTTTCTTGGGCGGTAGGCCTAATTGTTAGCCATGCGTAGCCGTGGCAAGCGTAGAGATCAGCGTGCATCCGCAAGCGCCGCGATGGCCATGCAAGGCGACCATGCGACCTCCGATCAGGTAGGTAGGGGCGCCCTCGACAATGGTGTTCACGCCATGCCCCGGTAGCGGGCATAAGACGGAATCACCCACGCGGGCAATGCCTTTGCCTGCAATACTGTGGGTGGCTGATGCGGTAATCACTTTGCCGCCATGCGAAGTTGGGTCGCCGAGACGGACGATTGGAAGAGCCATGAGTGCGTATTCGTATAACCAAATTGTGCTGGCCGAAGCGAGCGCCAGCGCTACATTGTCGGTATAGTCACTTCGTTCATTTCCCTCAGGCCTCTCCCCTATGCCAAGTTCGCTTCGTAAGGTTGAAGCAGTTTTAGCGCTCTCAACTTGACGTCGAGCGAATCGTTGCGCAGGTCGCCGACGATTCGGCTGTAAACGTTTTCCTCAGACTCGGTGGAACGTGGAACCGCCAGGGCAGCCAATAATCTACGTGCAGCCCTGGCTACCGCGCTGGAGTTCACCTCAGTCAGGATGACACGTTTAAAGAATTCTATGGTTGCTTCGTTTGCCGGCGTGCGTCCAATCGCATCCACAACGAGCGGTTTCAAGCTATCCGTGTAGGCGGGGTAATCTTCTATCATACGGTCTTGATACGATAGGTCACCGGTGAATCTAACGAGCTCTTCCTGAAGAAGATAGCCGTTTCCGTAGCCGTCTCCTTTCAGTCGCTCCTCTTCTTTTTTCACGACAGGCAACGCCTTATCGGCGTCCAGGAAGAATAGCCATTCAACCGAAAATGGAAGTTCCTTTACCAGCAAATCGAAAACGATTTCTTTCTCGGTTCCCTCCAGTCCGATAAAGACATCCCGGCTATAGCCATCAGCTTTCTCGTTCCCGGTTTTGTCATGCTGCTGCATGAAGTTATCGAATGCCGCGGTCATTTTATTGAGTGAGGTGACTTTGCCTTCGTCGACAATCGTCGGCCATTCCCGTCCACGCCAAGTCGATCCGCCGGCAGGGAACTTCGCGAAATCCTGAATGACTTCGACATCCCCAATGGCATCTTTCGAATACTTGGCAGACACGTCGCCCCATAGGTCCCAACCGTGCGGAGCCATGTCAGTTTTTCCCAGGTGAACGCGTTGTTGAGATCGTCCCAATCATCGATCACCTTGCCTTCCGGGCGTCTGTTCCAGAATAGTTTTCCCCTTATCTGCCGCAATTTGCCCTGCTAGCTTCTTATTGCCAGACCAGAACATTTTCTCTTTGTCGGATGTGATTGATGCCAGCAGCAATTTCTGCAGGCTCGCCTATCCATGCGTTGCGGTGACAAGAGTGGAGATCAGCGTGCAACCACACGCGCCGCGGTGACCTTGCAAAGCGACCACTCGCCCGCCAATCAGGTAAGTCGGCGCGCCTTCGACTATCGTGTTCACGCCATGCCCCGGCAGCGGACATGAAATAGAATCGCCTACACGCGCGATTCCGATGCCGGCAATGCTGTGCGTAGCCGATGCGGTAATCACTTTGCCGCCGTGCGAGGTTGGATCACCTAGCCGTATGATGGGAAGTGCCATGAACGTCTATTCGATTGCTATCAGTTTCTATTCGTAGAGTGCATCCAATTGTTTGAAGGCATCTTCCTTTGCCGCTAAACTTTCGTTGTGCAAACCCCGGCAAATCGTTCGGTATGTGTCTTCGCCAATGGATTCCCTGGTTACTTCGTAGCATTGCAAGAGCTTATTTACAGCATGTATGCAGTACCACCCCTGGCGATGCGCTCCAGCAGGAAGTCAAACGCCATCGTCCTTTCTGCCGCTGTCATCGAAATGAAGTAAATTTCACTCAACCCATCGAGGCGTTCCTTGTTGTGCATCGAGAAGAAACCGAGAAAGTTCTGATATGCGTTCATTTCATTGACCACCCCGAACCCAGTAAAGTTCGCCTCATACCGTTCAATTCTTTCAGTGCATTTAATTTGAGATCTGCTATGGCCGCCAAGTCGAACGAACTCTTCCTGAACCGGATAGGCATCATTTATTCGTAGAGAGCATCAAGTTGCTTGAAGGCCCGCTCCTTCGCCTTCAAATCTTCGTTGTGTAAGTCTCGATAAATGCTGAGATATTTACTTTGTTCTATCGATTCCTCAGTTACGCCGTAGCACTCCAAAAGCTTGTCTACCGCATGAATTCTCGGAAGTTGCTCAGTCTCGGTACGAATCATTCCTTGAAGGCCCAATTTCAATTCTTCTGTTAGTACTGCGGGTACGTAATAGGCGGCCTTTGCTCTCAGGCGGCGGTCAGTGCTCGACATGTAATGGATGAACACGGACAACAGACCGTCGTCCCTATGACTTCGATACAGATTCCATGCTGCGGCAATTTGAGCCTCGCCGCTTAACTTGCCATCTCTCAATAATGGCCCAATGGTTTCGGCAGCGCGAATCGGATCAGCACGGAAAAGACCATGAATGATTTCCTCAGTTCCACCAGCTCCGAGTCGCCCCAGCATGTAGTCAAAAGCCATAGCCCTTTCTTGTTGAGTCATGGCAGTGAAATAGCTTTCGCTTAAACCATCCAAGCGCTCCTTATTATGCATTGAAAAGAAGTCGAGAAAATTCTGGTAAGCGCTCATATCTTTCTTTGGTCAAATTTCAATAGTTGATCAGTGTATCCATCTGGAAGCGGGATTGTTGCAGAGTTGCCGTCAACGACATGAATATTAATGTCGCCGATTTGTCCCATTTTCTGCAGATACTTCAAAGTTGGCTTTTCCTGAGTGTGCCAGATGGTGGTGGGATCCCATAGTTTATTCGGGGTCTGAACAACGTTCACCTGACCAGAAGCAGCATTGGCGTATTTCTCTGAGACCCCACCCCACAAATCGCTGCCCCAAGGTGGCGGATCGCCATCGACTCCATTCCATGGATAGCCCTTGTTTACTTCATCCCATCCGTCAATGATCCGTCCGCCGGGCGTTGTTTCTAAGGTTACGCCACCAATTTTCTCGGCAAATGCTCTTGCAGCGTCCGGATGCCCAGTTACCTTTGCCTGGTATGCAGTTCCCGACCAAAAAACTGCCCCGTCTTTTGGCGAAGAGACGTCCAGCCTTTTGATCACCTCGTCCCAGCTATCGCCTGGATTCTTCGGCAAGTGAGGCCGCAATAATGCGCGTGCCTCTTCAATCTTGGCGGCCGCAAGGGCCTTGTCACCATTTTTAGCGGCCTCGCGAGCTTCGTTTGACAGCTGTGTAATCCGTTCCCGGTCTGCAGCAACTGCTGCGTCGGCAATGGCCTGCTTTTTACCGTTCGCCCCTGGGTCAGGAGGCTTAACCGGGTCTGGATGGTCCTTGAGCGGCGTTGCAGGCGCTGGTTTGGCTTTGCCTTTTGCAGAAGGCTTTGGCGTTGCTTTGGGCTTGGGTTTTGGCGTCGCGCCGGCGGGCGGTATTTTGTCCTCCACCTTCGGCATCGATCTCCCTGGCGTATCTTTGACGCGCTGCACCGCAGGCGCTGCTGCCGCCGTCTTGTCGGCTTGAACGCCACCTGCTACCGTATGGGCTTCTTTCGGCGCCGTCTGTGACAGAACCTTCGCCAGCCTGGCGTCCAGCTCCGCAAGGGCTTTGGGAACATATTTCAACGCGTCCTGCTGCACGCCGTAAAATTTCTTCTCCCACTCCGCCAGTTTTTGAATCGCGGCTTTGACCTCATCGAAATAGCGCAGGCTTTCAAGGTGTCCGCGCAGCGATTTGACGATATCCACCAACTTGCCCGAGATCTTGTTGAGGGCTTGGATCAGCGGCTTCTCATACTTGGCGAAATTGACGGCGCGCAGGAATTTGAGGATGTCGCCCTTGATGAACTTTTGCAAGAACTGCACCAGTTCCACTAGCTTCGACGCTTCCTTGATCAGCATGAGCATGACAGCGCGCAGCGCTGCGCCGAGTTCCGAACCAGCGATGCCGCCGACAATGGCCCCCACGCCTGCCGCTGCCAGGCCGCCCGCAGCCATCGCGAGCGGTAAGGCGATGACGATCAGGCAGGCGCTCAGTAATACCCATTCCATGAGTTCTTCGCGCTTTTCGGGATGGGTGGCTAGCCGCAGGATCACTGCAACTGCGTCGCGTGCGCTTGTGACGATGACCACGCCAGGGATGAAGCTGACCAGCATATCGGCCACAACGGCCGACAAGGGGCGGTGATCGGCAAATTCGCCAAAGAACACGGACTTCAGCCAATCCATGCTGCCAACGATCTGTGCCCAGGCATCATCCAGAATGGATTGCTGTTCCGGAGCTTGCTGGGTCATGCTTTTCCTTTCGTTGGGGCCTTGGGTGCGGTCCAGTTCAACAATTCGTGCAAATCGTCGTCGATCTCGGTACTGACTGTGGACGTCGCCTGCATCGGTTTGTAGTCATATTCGATCTTCGCGGTGGCGCCAGGCGGCAGGCCGCTGATGCGGGCAATGCCCATCGCGTCGAGCATGCCTTTGCGAACGCTGCCGTCACTGAGTGTGGCTTTGTACGCAGCCCCTGCCAGCGGTGCGCCCCAATCAGTGAGATGGCGGAATTCCAGGTCGGTCTTCTCCAACTCAGGCTTGAGCACGTGCGGCATGACGTAAGGCTTGCTGGCTGGTCCCGGCATCTCGTGCATCGATGCCTGCGCAGTCCATTTGCCTGGCGTTCCGTTGGTGATGCCGGAGGCGTTGATCTTGATGAAGGAGCCGCCGGCAGAGATCATCACCTCTTCCTTCGCGTGAATCTCGATGCGCGCGGTGGTCGAGAGTAAACGCACGACCTTTTCCGCGATCAGGTCAAGGTCGTCGCTTTGCGCCTGCACTTCTACCTTGCCCTTGGCCGCGAACAGCTTGATGCCGGCGTTGTAGGCGAACATGCTGATCTTTTCCGCGACGCTGGCGAGCAAGCTTTTTCCTACCGCAACATTCGTGTCCTGCCCCGATGACAGCGTCACCTCCGCACCTGCATGGACATGCGTGCCTTTTGGCGTTGCCAATCCAATGCCAGCCGGCGAACCAGCCAGCAGGATCGGTTCCTTGAAACGGTTGGCGTTGCCTTGCCCTTCGCCGTCATAGCGGTCTACCGTGGCATCGATGAAGCCCTTGAGTGCTTCCTGTCCCCCAAGCGCTTCCGCACCTGCTTTGGATGCTGTATCGGAAAGGCTTTTCGTCAGCGCGGCGCCTGCCTTGAGCTGGCTGGTGGATTCCGTCGCATCAAGTTGCGTCCCCTGCGGACCGGGGCGACCGAAGGTACTGAGGTATAAACCCTTATGCGTGACGATTGCGCCGAAATCATCGGTACTCAGCGCAAAGCCCGAACCGTAGAAGTTGCTGCGCTGGTTGCCGTTTTGCGTGACCAGGTAGCCGAGGTTCAGTTGCGCATGGGTGTTGGTGCTGTACAAATGAACGCGGTTTTGTTGGGTGGTGTCGTCCAGCACCAGTTGGTTGAAGCCGTTGCCTTTGTATTCCTTGGACTTGTAGCCAGAGAGCTTGCCGTCCGTATGCCATTTTGGCGCCTGGTCTTCGTTGTACAGGCGCCCGGTGATGACGGGACGGTCGGCGTCCCCATTGAGGAAGGTGACAATTACCTCTTGGCCGATGCGCGGCACATTCAGCGCCCCCCAGCCCTGGCCGGCATTCGGGTAGCTGACACGCACCCAGCACGAAGCGCGCTCGTCGCCCGGATTCTGGCGGTCCCAGCGGAACTGGACTTTAACGCGGTTCAGGTGATCCGTATAAATCTCTTCATTTGCAGGGCCGACCACAACTGCTGTCTGCGGATGTACCGTAGGCCTGCCGTGCTCGAACGCGCTGCGGAACGGTACTTTCCGGCGTTGAACTTCGAACAGGTTCAGGCAATGACCGGTGCGTGCACTCGCAGATGTTGTGCCGGTGTTTCCCAAGTCGCGGGCCATCGCAGCCTTAAGTGCTTCCAGCCGGGGCACCAGGCTGCCCGGGAAGTCCCTGACCTTGTTCGAAAGCGGCAGGTTATTCTCGATGTACCATTCGACCCTTATGACAAGAAACTGGCGGTCTTCTGCCGGGTCTTGGCGGTGCGCTGGATGGTCCTCCAGGGTGAACCAGGTGCCGACGGGCAGGCTGCGAACACCGGAAACGGCCGCGTAGCGCTTCATGCTCGACTCGATTTGCTCTATGCGAAGCAACGCCTGCTTGTTGCCCTGATCCTGTTTTGAATACGTGTACGCGCCGGTGTATTCGTAGACTTCCAGTTGGGCTGGCAGCTCGCCATGCGCCGCATCGACGACATTACTTCCCTGTTTGGACAACGCAGACGATTTGTAATCGTGAGTACGGCCTGTAAATTTGCTTGAGCCCAGGCTTCGCCCGGCACCCCAATGAACGATCTTGTGCAGCTCGTCTTCAGTTCCGGCGCTGTGGAAGTAAATGCTTTCCTGGGCGATTGGTTTCAGTTGATCAGTGTTGTCAGTGATAACCAATACGTGGCCAGAGCCATCGGGCAGGTGCTCGTGATAAGCAAACCAGCCTTCTTCTTCCATCAATCGATGGACGAAGTGCCAGTCCGTCTCGTATTGCGTACAGTAGGAACGCTGCAATGCGGGTTCCCGTACCTCAAAGCGGAAGTTACCCTGGGCTTGAGGATGGCAGTTGAAGACGTCGCAGAGGATTTCTTCAGCGGTCTTGTCCTGCCAGATCCTGGCGTCTTTGCGAAAATTCAGGAAATGCAGCCACGGTGCAAACGACAACTGGCAATAAGTAAATTGCCCATCGCTGCCCAAGCGTTTGGCCCTGTGCACATAACCATGTACCGGCAGGTAGTCCTGGTTTGCCTGCTGCACCCAGAGTGTCACTGGCTGCGCAATGAGCGTTTTCAACGCGATATTATCGCGCTCAGACAGGCAGTCAATCGTGTATTCGAAACTCCTGCCAAGCTGCTCGCAGGCATGGACGCGCTGGGGCAGCAGGACATCCTCGCCGAGGGGCGTGGTGAGCTTGACGAGGCGGTTTTGTTGACCGACAAACGTTTGCTTGAACATCGGAAAATTCTAGGCAAAAGAGCAATCTTTTCATTATTTATTTTATAACGTCGCACGATTGAAATGCCCTGGCAGACTGACCTGGAGGTTATTTTGCCGCTCCGCGTTTCGATTCATCACCGTTATTGCAAATGATTCTCATTTGCTTTATGATCGGCGCATTGCATTTTTATTCACTGCACACCACACAGCCAGCGGGCTTCCTGAAGTTGCGGATAGCTGCCAGTCATTGAGGTTTGCCAGGGAACGCGATCCAGCATTCCCTCGGCATGGCACGCTTTCTAAGGAACCCCCTATGTGGACCAACTTCGCTGCCGCTGGAGCGGCGGCATGACTTCGCCTATCACCTGGGACTTGTTTGCAGAAGCCCTGTCTTCGCCACACTACCTGGCCGCGCAACAGCGTGTGCTGCGCCAGCTGATCGAGGCACTCCTGTTCGAGCGGGTGCTGCGTGCGGAAACCACGCAAGAACATGACGGCGTGCGCTTCCACATTCCCGGCCGGACGGCGGCCGGCGAGCTGGTAGCCTACCGCTGCAATGGCCGCATCAGCGAGAGCTTCGGCCGCATCCGGCTGGATGGCGGCTCGATCGTGCGCAGTGCGCCCGAAGGAGAGCGCCCCGTCGCATCGTTGCAGGAGTTCGTGCTCGAAGCGGGCGCCCTGATCGATACCGACGAGAGCCTGCTGTATCGCTTCCTGCACGAGCTGCAGCAGACGCTGCAAAAAGATACGCTGGCGCGCTACACCCGCCGGCAGGGCGGGGAAGGGCGCGACCTGACCGCACTGGAAGGGCAATTGCAGGATGCGCATCCGTACCACCCCTGCTACAAATCGCGTGTCGGCTTCGATCCGCTCGACAACGCCGCCTATGGGCCGGAGTTTGCCCCAGCGGTGCATCTGTCCTGGCTGGCGCTGCGGCGCGCCAAGGCCAATGTCGCCGCTTGCCGCGACATCGATCTGGCAGCCTTCCTGCGCAGCGAAGTAGGGGAAGAGCAGTACGCGCAATTCAACGCAAGGCTGTCCGCGATGGGACTGGATCCGGACGAGTACTGGCTGCTGCCGGCGCACCCATGGCATTGGCGCGAAAAGATCGCCAGCCAGCTGTTCCCCTTGCTGCACAGCCGCGACCTGGTCTGGCTTGGCGAAGGACGCGACGCCTACCGGCCCTTGCAATCGATCCGCTCGCTGGCCAACGCCACGCGCCCACTGGCCGCCCACGTCAAGCTGCCGATCGGCATCGTCAACACCTCGGCCGACCGCATTCTGTCCTGCCATAACGTGGAAAACGCGCCGCCGGTCTCGGACTGGCTGAGCGAAATCCTGCGGCGCGACGCGGCGCTGCGCGCCACCGGCCTGGTGTTCCTGCGCGAGGTAGTCGGCATCACTTATCGCGATACCGGGCTGCCGCTGGCGCTGCAGGCGGCGCAATACGGCATGCTGGGAGCTGTCTGGCGCGAAAGTGCCGACCGGGCTTTGCAGGCTGGCGAGGCAGCAGCACCGTTTTCCGGCCTCTCGCAGTGCGAAGCGGATGGTCGCCCCTTCATCGCCCCGTGGGTCGAGCAGCACGGCCTGTTGCCATGGCTGGACGCCTTGCTCGAAGCTTCGCTGCCGCCGCTGATCCACCTGCTCTATGCGCAAGGCATCGGCATGGAAGCCCATGCGCAGAACATTGTGCTGATCCATCGTGACGGCCTGCCAAGCCGTATCGCGCTCAAGGATCTGCCGGGCGGCTTGCGCTTCGTGCGCCAATACCTGGCTGATCCCGATATCTGCCCGGCCCTGCTGCCGACTCCATCGTTCCGCAAACAGGTCAACGCCACCGCAGGCATGGAAAGCACGTCGCCGGAGGAGGTGCGCGATTACTTCCACGACGCCGTGTTCTTCATCAACTTCGGCGAACTGGCGATGTTCCTGCAGCAGCACTATGGCCTGGCGGAAGGCGACTTCTGGAGCCGCATCGCAGCTTGCATCGGCCGCTACCAGGAGCTCCATCCCGAACTTGCCGAACGCTTTGCCGCGTTTGACCTGTTTGCTCCGGCCATCCGCATCGAACAGCTGGCCAAGCGCCGCCTGTTCGCGGAAACCGAAGCGCGCCTGCAAACCGTGCCCAACCCGCTGCAGCGCTGGCGCCCGAAAGCGAGCGTATGAGCACGCGCCGGATTGTCGCCGCAACGCTGGCGGGCCATTTCGCCGCCGCCTTTGCCGCGCTGGGCATGCCGCCGTTCTATGACCGCATCCTGCACGAGGCCTTGGGCAGCAATGCGGCCTGGCTGGCCGGCTGGCTGTTCGTCATTCCGACGCTGGTTGCGGCGCTGTCCAATCCCTGGTGGGGGCGTATGGCCGACCGCTATGGCAAGAAGCGCTTGCTGTTGCGCGCCCATCTCGGGTTGGCAGTGAGCTTCTGGCTCACCAGTCTGGCCGGCAATGTCTGGCAGTTCGCCGCGGCGCTGATCCTGCAAGGCCTGCTGGGCGGCACCTTCGCCGCGTCGAACGCCTACCTGGCCACCGTAGTGAGCGGCCATCGCCTGACCCGCTTGCTGACCCTGATGCAAGGCTCGGCCCGCGCCGCTTTGTTTGCCGGGCCGGCCTTGATGGGCATGCTGTCCCATGGGGCTGAGCCCTTGCTGATGTACCGCTACCTGGCGCTGCTGCCGCTCATTTCTGCACTGCTGGTCTGGCGCCTGCCATCCGCAGTGGCGCAGCCGGCTGCAACCGGCGACCAGGCCACAGGCAGCGATGGCAAGGCGCTCGCTGGCGAAGCAATCCCGCCCGGCCACCTGTACGGCCTGCAATTCGCTTTCATCTTCGCGACGGTCATCACCTTTCCCTACTTCGTGCCGTATGCCGAGCAATCGCTGGTGGGGTTGCCGGAAGCGGCGCCAGGCTTGCTGTTTGGCTTGCCGCACCTGGTGTATTTGCTGTGCGCGCTGCCGTTGTCGCGCTTTTGCGGACGCCATTACCTGCTTGCCACGCTGGCCGCCAGCCAGGCGGTGCTCATCGTGGCCTTGCTCGGGCAGGCTGGCAGCCATTCGCTGGCCGCGCTGGCTGCCTGGCGCCTCCTCATGGGCGTGGCAATGACTGCCAGCTATATCGCCTTGCACGGCATGGTGGCCGCGATCACCGACGCCGGCAATGCCGGCCGCCGCTTCGGCTCCCTTGAGGGCAGCACCAAATGGGGCGCGGTGGCAGCCGGCCTGGCTGCCGGCATCGCCGCCGAACGCTGGGGATTGCAATCCCATTTCCTGCTTGGCGCGGCGGCGCTCGCGGCCAGCTGTATCTATCTCGTTGTACTCATGTTCCGCTCATACCGGGGCGATTTCAAACAGCCAGCGCACAGCACCGACTGATCGTGTAGCCAGCCATCACTTGCTTGGAGAATTTCATGTCGACATCAGCTTTGCACCGTAGTCCGAATATGTCGGCGGCGTACTGCGCCGCCAGCCAGCGCAGCCTGGAAACCCTGTTGAACTGCTATTGCCGTGAAGTGGCCATCCCGGAAGGCCACGCCAGCGTCGGCCCGCTGTTCGGACAGAACGACTGGCCGCTCGCGCTGCGTTGCGCCCTGGCCACCGGCCAGGCCTTGCACATCCTGCTGCCACGGCTCGATAGCCGCGTGGTGGTCGCCGTGCAGGGCGATTCGCCAACCGCCAACTACCGCTACCTGTCCGCTCTGTATTGCAAGAGCGCCGGCCAGCCTTGGGCCTTGCTGGATTGGCGCATGCTGGCTGACCTGATCATCCGCGACTTGGCGGCGAAGACTGGCCAGCCCTACAACCACGAACTGCTGGCGCAGATCGAAGACAGCGTGCAGGTCACGACGGCCATCCTGGAAGCGCCATGGCCAAACGCGGCGCCGTCCGATCCGCTGGCGGCCTACCTGGATTCCGAACAGTCGCTGACCTACGGCCATCCCTTCCACCCTGCGCCCAAGAGCCGGCAAGGCTTCAGCGCGGAAGACCTGCGCCGCTATTCGCCGGAATTGCGCGGCGGCTTCCCGCTGCATTATTTCGCCGTGCAGCGCGACGCCGTACTGCAGCAATCGACGCTGGCGCAATCCTGCGGAGAGATCCTCGCTGCCCAGGCGCCGCAAGGGCTGGTGGCCGACGACGACTACCTTCTCGTCCCCGCCCACCCGTGGCAAGCGCGCTGGCTGCTGGAAAAGCCGCTGATCGCCGCCGCCATGCGCGATGGCCGTATCCGCCACCTGGGTGCGCAAGGCGAACTGTATTACCCGACTTCCTCGGTGCGCACCCTGTACCAGCCTGGCAACCCGTATTTCTACAAGTTCTCGCTGCATGTGCGCCTGACCAATTGCGTGCGCAAGAACGCCGTGTACGAGCTGGAAGGTGCGTTGCAGGTGAACCGCATCATGAGCGGCCTGATTCCGGACCTGCGCGAGCGCTTCCCCGGCGCTGCCATCATGCCCGAACCGGCCTTCCTGTCGGTCGACCTGCGCGACGGCGATGCCGACGCCAACCGCGAGATCACCGAAGGCTTTGGCCTGATCTTGCGCGGCAATTTCGACCAGCACAACCTGTTGCCGGGTGCCGTTCCCTTGCTGGCCGGTGCACTGTTCGGCAACCACGTATTGGGCGAGGCACGCCTGTCCGCGCTGCTGCACCAGATTGCCGAGCGTGAGCGCATGGCGCCGGAGGCGGTCGCCGTGGAGTGGTTCTCGCGCTATGTGCAGCAGATGATGTACCCGGTGCTGCATTGCTACTTCGCGCACGGCGTGGTGTTCGAGCCGCACCTGCAGAACGTGGTCATCGGCCTGGTCGGGGATTGGCCAGCGCAAGCCTTCCTGCGCGATTTCGAAGGCGTCAAACTGGTACAGGAAGAGTGGGGCGCCAACCGCCTGTCGGGCGTAAGCCAGCGCGCGCAGGCTGCCCTGCAGTACGACCGAGAGCGCGGCTGGAAGCGCATCGCCTACTGCCTGTTCGTCAACAACTTCTGCGAAGCGATCCACCAGCTGGCAGCGGGCAATCCGGCCCTGCAGAAAAAGCTGTGGGCGCAGGTACGCCACCACCTGCAGCAATACCAGCGCCTGCACGGTACGGCGGAATCCGCCGCGCGCATCGCATCGGTGCTCGATGGCGAGCCGCTGCCGGCCAAGGGCAACCTGTGCAACCGCTTCCTCAAGCAGGCCGACCGTGCCGCCGACTACGCACCGTTTGCCAATCCGCTGGCGGCCTTCAAGGAGCAACTGGCATGAGGCTCGATTGGGAACGGGCGATCGCAGCGGCGCAGCAGGCGCACGCCGGCTCTGAAGAGCCGCTGTGCGCCTTCATCTACGACTTGCCGGCGCTGAAGCGCCA
>JBCNOP010000100.1:0-17208 GCA_039593775.1 Pseudoduganella sp. | reverse complement strand
GCGTACCGACGTTGTAGCTGACGCCAGCCGGTAGCGTAGCCGGGACCGATACCACTGCGAGTGTCGTTCCGGCATCAACATCCGACGCGTTAGCCAGTGCATCGAGCGACACAGTCGCACCGTCTTCAGTCGCGCCGGCAGTAACAGCCCCCGTCACCACCGGTGCGTCGTTGCTGCCTGTGATGGTGATGTCAACGACCTTTTCAGCGCCGTCGGCGCTTCGCACAGTGAGGCTGTCATGCATGGTCTTGCCCGCTGCGAGCGCTTGCACTTCACTGTTCCCGTTATTCAGCGAATAGCTCCACTCACCTTTTTCGGTGACGACATATGAACCGTATTTCGCGTTACCCGCGCTTCCGACAAACGCATCGTCGACACCATTCAAGTCATCGGCATAAAGATCACCGCTGACTGTCGGGGTTCCGACATTTGAATTGCCGACGCCTCCCGCCTCAATGACCGTACCTGAGGCATTGCCGCTGATAAGTGACATGCGGTAGTCGACCGTCGCGAACAAGCCGCCTGACGCTGGCTGTACCAACACGTCGAGCCGCTCCATCATTTGCACTGTCAGCGTCGACGCCCCGGATCCCGTGGCCGAGGCAAAGTTGAAAACGAAGTCACTGGCCGAGCCATTCGACACTTCGCCCTGTGCGCTCAACTTGACCGTCGAAAGAAACTGCACATATTTTTCGAGCTGCGCGCGCACTGCAGGATCACACCACTGCTCCCAGGTCAATTGAAGCTGGATGACATCGACGCCCGCGCCGCCGGTGTACACATCCTTTGTCCCCGCCACCAAGTTTTCACTCAGGTTATAGACCAGCGTATCGTTTCCGGAACCGCCATTCAATTGGTCACTGCCACTTCCGCCATCGAGGGTGTCGTCGCCAGCACCGCCATTCAGCGAATCGCTTCCACCGCCGCCATAGACATAATCGTCGCCGTTGCCGCTGTTGATGGTGTCGCTACCGCCGGTGCCGATAAGTGTGTCGCTTCCGTTAGATCCGGTAATGGTGCCCATGCTCTTCTCCCCAGACTGCGCTTGTCGCGCTGCGAAAATTGATTATTCGTACATATTGATTCTTTTGATCCAGTAAAGGTGACCTGAAGGTATTTATCTTTCCCAATCTCAATCAATATCAATTTAACAGTTGAGGTTACGGGAGCGCATGAGCACAATGCCCTCTTTTTGCTAGGCGCAAGAACCCATCATTAGGGTGCAGTAAGCAGGGCTTTTGTCACGTTTCGCGCAAGAATCAATGTTGCGCGAGCGAGAATTGGAGGCGGTGTGGATTAGAAGACAGCAACGTGGCCTGCATGGCGGCCACGGTTTAGACGTGAAAAAGTGGCGCCAGGTCAAACGCCTTCGGCAGCGCGCTTCAGGCCAGCAAGAACATCCGGGAAGTCGCTCGGCCCAAAATCTGCCGCCTGGGGTCCGGTGATTTCGGTCGCATAAGTCACGCGGCTACCACCACCCGGCAATGCCAGCCTGGTACGTCGCGGAACAATTGCCAGACAGTTACCGGGGCAGCCTAGTCTCAATACTTTCCTGGTGCGTCCACATACAATCTCCTTCGATTGCAAAATAATCAATGGTTGACAGTATATGCGAAACGCCTCATAATGCGTGGCTCTGGTGATATAGCTCAGTTGGTTAGAGCATAGCATTCATAATGCTAGGGTCGGTGGTTCAAGTCCACCTATCACCACCAAAGATTCATCAGAAGTGGCCTGAACCGGCAACGGTCCAGGCCATTTTTGTTTTCCAGCCTGTCCGGCAACTGCAAGTCCCTCACCAGCCCAAGATGCTCCAGGCCCCGCAAAGCCCACCAGCCCGGATCCCACTCCCCGGCTGCCAGCCCGAGCCTCGCGGAATGCGGGAAAGCATGGTGATTGTTATGCCAGCTCTCGCCCATCGTCAACAAAGAAGTCCAGCGGATGTTGCGGCCCTGGACTGCAGCACCGTCCACTTCGTACGACATCTCGCCGTGGTTATGGGCGAAATAGCCGATCAGCCAATGACCGGTCACGCCGGCGACGATGCGGGCGCACACGCCCCAGCACACGAAGGCCCAGCCGCCCCATAAGTAGAACAGTACCGCCAGGGGCAATTGCTGCAGCATCCATGTCCGCTCCAGGAACTGGTAGAACGCATCGCCGGCAATGCGCTGCTCGACGTGGATCGCTGGCGGCTTGTCCAGCACAAGGTCGCAGTGCAATTGCACCAGGCGTCGCGCCAGAATCCTGCCCCGTGCCGCAGGTAAGGATGGCAGTCGCGCTGCCGCTGGGCATAATCGCGCAGCTCATGCTGGCGCAGCAGGCCAATCGGGCCAGCGAGTCCCACTTGCACGCCGAGCCAGACCAGCAGGTATTCAAGCCATTTTGGGCACGCAAAGCTGTTGTGAATCAGCTTGCGATGGCTACCCAGCGAATGCCCGAACAGCAGTACAAAGGCTGTAGCGGTCGCGAACAAAACCACCGCCGATAACAGCGGATACGCAAGCGCGCCATATACCGCGCCGCCCCACATTGCTGCCAGCCACATTGACTTGGCTGGCGAATAACGTACTTTGCCGACGCATACCGCTGCCTGATCCTCGCTTGAGACGCGATGATCCCGGGTGCTGTTACGAATCCTTCTCATGCGGGTATCCTCCAAGACTTTATCGAGCCCACAATTAGCAATTTAACTAATTTGTTAATAGTTAAGCCGCCTTTGTGGCCGATGTCAAGCAGGTAGGAAGAATTCAGGGTAATGAGTACTGCTGCGGTTCATTCGCCGGCGATCAGGCCGAAGCCTTCGCGCAGCTCGTCAGCATCTTCGGGGCGCACGACGCGAGTGACTTCCTTGCCATCCTTCAGGAAGATCACGGTCGGCCACAGTTTGACGCGGAAGGAACGGCCCAGTATTCGGCCAGGGCCGTCTTCCACCTTGAAGTGAGGGATGTTGGCGTACTCGCGGTAGGCCTCGGCAATGGCCGGCTGAGCGCCACGGCAATAGCCGCACCAATTTGTACCGAATTCCAGCACTGCTGGTCCGGTGAGCGCATCAATGTCGGCCCGTGTGGGCTGCTCTGTCTTGTAAACAGTTTCCATCATGCGGCCCACCTTACCACGATAGTGCGGGCTTATGCGCCCGGCTGGATCTTGCCGTCAACCACGCGCGGCACGTTTTGCGGGTTGCTGTTGGCCAGGGTCGATGGCAGCGCCCACTCCGGCGCATCCTGGTAGCACACCGGGCGCAGGAAGCGGTCGATGGCGGTGGCGCCGACCGAGGTGCTGCGCGGGTCGGAAGTCGACGGGAACGGGCCGCCGTGCACCATGGCGTGCGCCACTTCCACGCCGGTCGGGAAGCCATTGAACAGGATGCGTCCCGCCTTGCGCTCCAGCGTTGGCAGCAGGCCGGCAGCGATTTCGCGGTCGTCAGCGGTGGCGTGCACGGTGGAGGTCAACTGGCCTTCCAGATGTTCGGCGATGCGGCGCAGGTCGGCCGCGTCGCGGCAGCGCACCAGCACTGAGCTAGGGCCGAAGTTCTCGTCTTCCAGCGCTGGCGTGGACAGGAAGGTGTCGACGTCGGTGCTGTACAGGTGCGGCTGCGCGGCGCAGGCGGTGCTGCCCGCGCCGCCTTGCGCCAACAGCTCCACCTTGTCCAGCGACGACAGCTTGCCCACGCCGGCTTCGTACGACTTGTGGATGCCCGGGGTCAGCATGGTGGTCGATGGCTTGGCTTGTACCGCGGCCGCTGCCGCCGCAGCAAAGTCGTTCAGCTCAGGGCCTTCGAGCGCGATCAGCAAACCTGGGTTGGTGCAGAACTGGCCGGAGCCCATGGTCAGCGAATCCGCAAAGCCTTGCGCAATGCGCGCTGCGCCGGCCTTCAGTGCGCCCGGCAGCAGGAACACTGGATTGATCGAGGCCATTTCGGCATATACAGGAATCGGTTCCTTGCGGGCCTGGGCAATGCGCACCAGCGCCAGGCCGCCGCCGCGCGAGCCGGTGAAGCCGACCGCCTTGATGGCCGGATGCGCCACCAGGTCGCCGCCGATCTGCACGTCGCCGATCACCAGCGAGAACACGCCTTCATGCAGTCCGCAGTCGGCCACGGCTTTCTGGATCGCCTTGCCCACCAGTTCGGAGGTGCCGAGATGCGCAGGGTGTGCTTTCACGACCACCGGACAGCCGGCAGCCAGTGCCGATGCGGTATCGCCGCCGGCCACCGAGAAAGCCAGCGGGAAGTTGGAGGCGCCGAATACGGCAACCGGGCCGACGCCGATCTTGCGCATGCGCAGGTCGGAGCGTGGCGGCACGCGTTCCGGCAGCGCGGAGTCCAGCGTCGCACCAAGGAACAGGCCATCGCGCACAACTTTGGCAAACAGGCGCAACTGGTTCACGGTGCGGCCGCGCTCACCTTCCAGGCGGGCTTGCGGCAGGCCGGATTCCTGCATGGCACGCTCGATCAGTTGCGGGCCGAGGTCGAGGATGTTCTGCGCCACCTGCTCCAGGAATTGCGCGCGCTTTTCCAGCGTGGTTTCGCGGTAGGAGTCGAAGGCTTGCGCCGCCAGTTCGCAGGCACGCTGCAGGTCGGCTGGCGTGGCCATGCCAAATGCTGGCTCGATCTCGATATTGCGGGCCGGGTCGGTGGCCTTCATCTGGCCTGCGCTGCCTTTGATGGCGGCTTGTCCGATCAACATTTCACCTGCGATCTGCATTCTTTGCTCCTTGATGTATTGGGGTCGGCAGGGCCGGAAGTTTACTTGAATTTGGCGCAGGGGTCTGTGCGCTTTTGCGCAGCCACCTTGCGGATTTCGTCATAGCTGCCCTGCACGCCGTCGGGCTCGATAAAGCCTATAGTGCGGACGTTCAGCTTGGGTTCAATAGCATTCAGCCAGCGTGGCACGCCGATGTCCTTGCGCACATGGCCGTTGCCGGCGATAAGGACGACGTCGCGCGGCTGCTGCTGGCGAATCAGCTTGGCCATCCAGATATCGCGCGCCACCTGGGCGTTGACCATGCCGGGCAACATCATGTCTGAGGCCATATTGCAGTGGCCTTCCTGGATCGCCTTTTCCTGGCCGCGGCGCAGGTCCGACGGCAGCGGGTCCTTGAGTTTGTAGGCGGTGACGGTGGCGGCATCAAAGCTTGAGGCGATCCCGTCGCGCACCACTTTGGATGCGTCAGTGCGCGACAGGTTCACCGCAATCAGCGGCAGGTGGTTGCTCAGTGCGAGCTGGATGACGGGGTGGTAAAGCTGCCAGTCCCACCCTTTCTTGTTCATGACGTTGATCACGCAGGAGGCGTCAAGGCAGCCCTTTTGTGCTTCGTCCAGCAGGCCTTGCGATTCGCGGTCGAACTGCTCCATTGCGATCGCGGGACGCCAGCCAGCCTCCACGCGCTGACGCAAGTCCTCGAAACGCAGCTTGTGGCCTTCCTTGTTGTCGTGCACCTCGCCCAGCAAAAGGACTTGCGGGTTGGAGGCGGCAGTGGGGGCAGTGTAGGTAACGGCTTGTTTGCTGCTGCAGCCGGCCAAAGCCAGGCCGGCCAGCAGCAGCGCGAAGGTGTATGGCTTCATCGATGCGTGGTCAGGCTATCCTCGAAAGCGTCTAGTCTAACAGGGCGTGGATAGCTTTGCCGATCACTTCAGCATGGGTCTCCAGCGCGAAATGGCCCGTATCCAGCAACTGCACGATGGCGTTCGGGTTATCGCGGCGATAGGCCTCGGCGCCGGGCGGGGTGAAGAAGGGGTCGTTTTTGCCCCAGATTGCCAGCGTCGGCACCTGCGCTTTGCGGAAAAATTCCTGGAACACCGGGTACAGCTCGAGGTTTTTGCGGTAGTCGTAGAACAGTGCGAGCTGTATGTCGATGTTGCCGGGACGCGCCATCAGGGCCGAGTCGAGCGTGTACGACTCAGGCGCCACGCTGGCAGGATCGGCGACGCCGTGAGTGTATTGCCATTTGGTTGCCTCCGGCGTCAGGAAGCCGCGCATCACATTGGTATTTTCTTCGTTAGGGTCCGCCCAGTGTTTGCGCATCGGGGTCCAGCCATCGCTCAAGCCCTCCAGGTAGGCATTGCCGTTTTGCGAGACCAGGGCGGTGATGCGTTCCGGTTTGGCGGCAGCCAGGCGCAGGCCAACCGGAGCGCCATAGTCGAATACGTACAGCGCGAATTTCTCCAGCTTGATGGCTTGCAGGAAGGCCTCCATGGTGCGTGCCAGGTTGTCGAAGGTGTATTCGTAATGACGTTCCGCAGGCACCTCGGTGAAGCCGAAGCCTGGCAGGTCAGGCGCGATGACACGGTATTTGGTCGCCAGCAGTGGAATCAGGTTGCGGAACATGTGGGAGCTGGTGGGAAAACCGTGCATCAGGAGTATCGCTGGCGCATCCGGGGCACCTGCTTCACGATAGAAGATGTTGACGCCGTCGGCTTCAATGGTGCGGTTCATAATTAACCCCTTAAAGTTAGTTTTAATGGTTACTAGATTACTCCTGTCGCGTAACTTGTCAAGCATTATTTTGATGGTTACAATGAAAATTCAGGAGGACAGGAAAATGCATGAGTTCTACGGCGATCACCCGGCACTCGATTTGATGAATACCGTCGTGCAGGGAGAAGAAACCTGGCATGGCGATGCCGACGTCATGGCGTGGCTGGCTGCGGCGGGACAGTTGGCGGCAGAATCTGCCGCCCCCGGCAAGCCTGGCGAGTTGCTGGCGGCGGCGCGCGCGCTGCGCGAAACCGTCCGCACCGCCGTGGCGGCACGCAAGGCGGGTGAGCGGGTCAACGTGGCGGCATTGAATGCAGCGCTGTCGCACGCAGAGCGCCACATGGTGCTGGTGGAAGAAAGTGGGGATGGGCTGTCGCTGCAGCCCCGCTATGCCGCCCGCACGCCGCAGCAGCTATTGGCGCCGCTGGCGGAAGCGGCGGCGCAGCTGCTGGCAACCGCCGACTTCAATCTGGTGCGCAAATGCGAAGACCACGCTTGCACGCTGTGGTTCCTGGACCGCACCAAATCGCACCGCCGCCGCTGGTGCAGCATGGCGCTGTGCGGCAACCGCAATAAGGTAGCTGCCTTCCGCCAGCGCCAGCACGAAGGCTAGCGCAGCACGAAATCCACAAAACTGCGCACCCGCAGCGACAGGTGGCGCGCGTGCGGGTAAATCAGGTAAAAGGGACGCGAACAGCCGCCGTGCTGCGGCAACAGTTCGACCAGCGCGCCGCTGGCCAGTTCGCGCTCTACGGTAAAGCGATAGGTCTGCGCAATGCCTGCGCCATGCGCGGCCAGCGTGCCCATGCCGAGGAAGTCTTCCGCACACACGATGGCATCGCTGCCAGCCAGCTCAATCTCCGCGCCATCGCGCATGAACTGCCAGGGGATCAGCCGCCCCGTGCTGGGCAGCACAAACTGGATACAGTCATGGCTTGCCAGCTCCTCCAGTGATTTAGGCTTGCCGCGCCGCTTCAGGTATGCCGGCGACGCGACCAGCACCAGGGCCGCATCTTCCAGCTTGCGTGCAATCAGGGTCGAATCCTGCGGCGCGCGGCCACGCACGGCCAGGTCATAGCCCTCCTCCGCGAAATCGATGTTGCGGTTGCTGACGTGGACTTCGACCTGCACATCGGGGAACTGCAAACGGAATGCCGCCACCCGTTCCAGCAAACGGAAATGCGCGTACGGTGTCGGTACGCTGATGCGCAACTTGCCGGACGGCTTGGCCTGCTGCCCCGTCACTTCCCGTTCCGCCTCCACCAGTTGCGACAGCGCTTGCCGGCACTGCTCGAAGTACACCTTGCCGCCATCGGTCAGGCGGATCTGGCGCGTGGTGCGCACGAACAGCCGCACGCCGAGGCGCTCTTCCAGCCGCGATATCGAACGGCTCACCGCCGCCGGCGTCACGCCCGCCAGCGCGGCCGCCGCGGTGAAACTGCCCTGCTCCCCTGCCAGCACGAACAGTTCGATGCTGCCCAGCTGCATATCGTCGAAGTGGCGCTGCATTTATTACCCCATGTATCAAGTCAATTGCCGGAACCCGCATTTATCCACCCGCACGTCATAAGTATAGTGGACTCACCGCAACCCAACTCAAGGAGTTCCAAATGACCAAGACAGCAATCATCACCGGCGCCTCCAGCGGCCTCGGTTTCGCCATCGCCAAGGCTTACCTGGCGCGCGGCTACAACGTGGTTGGCAACGCCCGCACCATGGACCGCCTGCAAACCGCAGCGGCCCAACTGGGCAACCCGGCCAACTTCCTGCCAGTGGCCGGCGATATCGCCTCGCCGCAGACGGCAAAGGAATTGTTCGAGAAGGCGGCGGCACGTTTCGGCAAGGTCGACATCCTGGTGAACAACGCCGGCATCTTCATTGCCAAGCCGACCGTCGATTACACCGAAGCCGAGACCGACGCCCTGGTCGCGACCAACCTGAAGGGCTTCCTGTTCCCGGCGCAGGAAGCGGTGCGCCACATGGAAGCCAACGGTGGCGGCCATATCGTCAACATTACGGCCAGCCTGGGCGTGACGCCAGCCAAGGCGACGGCCCTGCTGCCGGTACTGATCAAGGGCGGCCTGAATATGGCGACCCGCGCCCTGGCGCTGGAGGTGGCCAGCAAGAACATCAAGGTGAATGCGGTGGCGCCCGGCATCATCAGCACCCCGCTGCACAGCCAGGATGCCGGCACCCAGGAATTCCTGAAAGGCCTGGTGCCGACCCACAAAATGGGCACGGCAGAAGACATCGCCGACGCCGTGCTTTACCTGACCGATTCCACTTTCATCTCCGGCCATGTGCTGACCGTCGACGACGGCGCCGCAGCCGGCAACTGGTAAGCAAGGAGAGCGCCATGCCCTACGTGAACATCAAAGTCACCCGCGAACAAGGCGGCCCGACCAGGGAACAGAAGAAGGAACTGATCGTCCGCACCACAAAAATGCTGCAGGAGGTGCTGGACAAAGACCCGGCCACCACCTTCGTCATCATCGACGAAGTGGAGACCGATAGCTGGGGAGTGGGATATGAATCAGTGACCGAGCGGCGAGCGCGCCAGTCATAAACCGCAAACGCTGTGGATATTGCTGAATGCGACACCGCCGGCAATGGCGCGGCCAATGCAACTGACCTTTTGCCAGCCATTGTCGGCCACAGCGAAACCACCGATTACCAGGGCCAATACCACGGCACCGAGTATCATGGCACCCCTTATTGAATCGTTAATCTTCATTGTGCATCTGACAAAATCATGGATAAGCGATTTTAGACGCTGAACGCGACAGCCGACAACTAATTATTTGCCATCGCGTGCAATTTGCTGATGGTGCTCCAGTTGCGGGAGGTGACCGCATCGCCCAGTGCCTTGCCCATGGCGGCGGCCGCGCGGCTGGCCAGGACCCCGTCCGGGCACCAGATATAGGCAGCGTGGCGGCCCAGTGCGAACGCTTCCGGCTGCCAGCTTTGCCGCGCCAGCGGTTCCAGCTTGCCGCGGTCTTCCTCGGGCTTATTGAGCACGGCCACCAGCAGGCGCGAGTGGTCGTTGGCCACTTCCTGCAGGCAGTTTTCCATGACGATCTCGGCCAACTGGGCGGCTTCGATCACGGTGACTTTGGCTGGTACGCCGAGCTTGAGCACCAGCGCTTCCTCAATGCGGGCTGCGCTGTCGGCGGCATCGGCGGTGTTGCAATCGAAGACGACGTTGCCACTGTTGAGCAGCGTGCGCACGTCGCTATAGCCCATATCGCTCAGCACCTTGCGCAGGTCAGCCATCGCAACGCGTTTTGCGCGTCCGACGTTAATACCGCGCAGCAATGCGATCAGGCGCTGCTTATCCATAACATTTCCCTCTGCATGGACCCAGTATGCGGCAGATGCGCCTGCGACGGCGCTCAGCTCACGGACGGAGCATGCAGCGGCGCATCGGGATGCTTGTCCTCGTCCTCGCCACCCGGCGTGACGCGCGGGATGCGCAAGACGAAGCTGGCGCCTTTGCCCGGCGTGCTCGAAACGGAAATGGTGCCGCCGAACTGCTTGACGATCAGGTTGAAGACAATGTTCAGGCCAAGGCCGGTGCCGCCCTGCCCGCGCCTTGTGGTGACGAAGGGGTCGAACACCTTGTCCAGCATATCGGGCGCGATGCCCTTGCCGTTGTCGACCACCTGCATCTCGATGGTCTCGCCCTCAGGGATGACGTTGATATCGATATTGCCTGCACCGTCGGGTTCGAAGGCGTGTTCGACGCAGTTCAGCGTGAGGTTGGTGATGACCTGGGCCAGGGCGCCCGGGTAGCTGTCCAGCATGATGTCGTCGGGGCAGTTGATCGTCACCACGATGCGGGTTTTCTTCAGCTTTGGCTGCAGGCTGGACACCACTTCGCCGATATATTCCTTCAGCTCGAACCGGCGGCGTGCTTCGCTGACCTGGTCGACTGCGATCTGCTTGAAGCTGTGGATCAGGTGCGCCGCCCGGTAGGCATTGTTCATGATCAGGCGCGCGCTTTCGCCGGCCGTGTCGATGTACTTCTGGATTTCCGACTTCTTCACCTGGCCGGCTTTCATCGACTCGTCGACGGCCGTGGTGGCATCCATCAGCACCGAAGCGCTGGTCAGGGCGATGCCGACCGGGGTATTGATCTCATGGGCCACGCCAGCTACCAGCGAGCCAAGGGAAGCCAGGCGCTCGGCCTGCAGCAGCGACTCCTGGGTGCGCTGCAAGTCGTCCAGCGCCTGGGCTGTTTCCTGCGCCGAGCGGCGCGCCAGGTCTTCCGCCTCGCGTGTGCGCTTGATGATCGATTTAACCTTGCGCTGGATGGCGTTGAATCCGCGGATTACGTCGCCCAGCTCATCGCTGCGCTTTTCCGGCAGTTCCTCCACTTCATCCGAGCCGCGCGTGGCCAGCTCGAACAGACCGTCGCGCAGCTTCTTCAAGGGGTCGAACACAATGCGCAGGGACAGCGCCAGCGCCACCACCAGGATCAGGTCCAGCGTGAGCACTTCCACCACTTTGCGACGTACTTCGGCGGCCAGCGTGGCATCGATCTGGGCGCGGCTGAAGTTGACCACCACGCGGCCGACGATCACGGGCTTCAGCGCGCTGCCGGCAGCACCGGCATCGCGATACGCCAGGTCGGCCACCACGGGTGCGCCCGGCACGGTTGTTTCGGATTCGATGGGAACGATGCTGCCGTCTTCTTTGCGGCGCTTGCCGGAGAACAGGCCAACCGAAGTATCGTAGACGCGGATCGCCACCAGCTCCGGCGGCAGCATCTCCGCCGCCACGATATTGTCGACCTTGGCCTTATCGAGGTCCCACAGGGCGGAAGGCAGGCTGGTTTGCAGGCGGGTCAGCACGCCTTCGCGCAGGCGCTGGTTTGCCACTTCCAGTTCATGGCCCAGGCTGTACTGTGCGTAAGTACCGGAAATGCCCAGCACAACCGTGACGATCACAACGAACAGTGCGGTCAGCCGGCCTTGGATACCAAACATTCACTCCCTCCCCATATTCCCACCAATGTAAGGGAAGCGGTGTCGCTTGGCAAGATTTTAAGGGTGATGCCTTTCCTTCACTGAGGTAAGATTTGGCATGCTTATGTTGGAGATGAAAAAATGACGGCGACCTACCGCCACCTGCCCCTGTCCAAAGTCGAGCCTGGCATGGTGCTTTCCGATGAATTGCTGGACACGCACGGCCAGGTCCTGCTGCCAGCTGGCGCCGTGCTGACCGAACGCATGCTGGAGCGCTTGCAAGGCCATGGCATCGAATCGCTGGCCGTGGTCGACGACACGCCGCCCGACCCGGCCCAGACGGCCGCCGAACGCGCAGCCCACCTGGCGCGCATCGAAGTGCTGTTCCGCCGCCACGATCCGGCCAATGCCGAAGACTCCGCGGCCCATGTGCTGCGCAAGCTGGTTACTGAATTCCGCGTTGGCAAGGAGGCTGCATGAGCGAGCCGCTCAGTTATGACGACGTGGTGAAAAACCTGGACGACCTGCCATCGCTGCCGGCCGTGGTGATGGAATTGCTGAATAGCGTAGACCAGGAAGAAATCGATATCGCGGTACTGGCCAAGAAAGTCTCGCACGACCAGGCCTTGACCGCCAAGACGCTGCGCCTTGCCAACTCTTCGCTGTTCGGGCTGCAGGTCAAGGTGACCACGATCCAGCAAGCGATTACCTTCCTGGGTTTCCAAAGCACGCGCAACCTGATTACGGCAGCCGCCGTGACCGGCTGCTTCGCCGGCAAGCTGTGCCCCGGCTTCGACCACAGCATGTTCTGGCGCCATTCGATCGCCACGGCGGCTTGCGCCAAGGTGCTGGCGCGCCATGTGCGCTTCAACCAGGATTACGCTTTCACAGCAGGCCTGCTGCACGATATCGGCCGCCTGGTGCTGGTCTCGACCTTCCCTGACCTGTATGCAGAAGTGATCGCCTACCAGAAGGCGAATGACTGCTATACGCTGGAGGCAGAACGCGCCGTGCTCGGCATCGACCATGTCGAAGCCGGCCTGGCGTTGGCGGAACACTGGAATTTCTCAGACACGATGCGGCTGGCGATTGCCGGCCACCACGAACCCGGAAAGCCGGGGGCCGGCTTCCTTGCCGCCATTGTGCACGTGGCCGACGCCATAGTACATGCGTTGGACCTGGTGCAGAAACCGGACGACCTGGTGCCGCCCGTTTCCCCGATAGCCTGGAAAGCGCTCAACCTGGGCGAAGACACTTTCCTGCACCTGTTCCGCGAAACGGAACTGCAATATGAAGAAATTGCACTGGTGCTGATGGCCTGAGGCCCGGCGCGCTCAGTGCGCGCTGGCCTGCGGCATGCCGCCCTGGGTCGACGCGCCGACTGGCTTGTCTTCCGGTTTCGGGCGGCCCTGGGCGTCCGACAGGCGGTACTTGGTGCGGCGGTCGCCCATCAAGTCACGCAGTTCACGGATGCTCATGCCAGTCACTTCGTGCATGCGGATCAGCAGAGAAGCGCCGACGGGCAAGCGGTGGTGACGGATCTTGCTGATAACGGGTGGAGCAACTTCCAGCATGCGCGACAGCGCAGCATCGTTCTTCAATTGCATTTTGCCGAGCAGGATGTCCAGCAGGTGATTCGGGTTGTAGCTTTCCTGCGAAGCGAGAGCGTGGTGTGCCATGATGATCCTCTCTTGACAGTGGAGTGTTGAAAGGGCCTTGCAGTCTTGCCAATCTTCTTACTGCGCTGCGAAGCGAACCTTGTTCAACATCAAGACTTGGCGATGATTTGCCGAAAATCTTGACAACAATGCCATTTCAACACAGTCATTATTCCTGTGTCGCACGAAAGAACCACACGGAAATTGTGTTACGCGGATATTTCAGGCCGTAACGGAGATGATACTGCCGGGCGCCGGCGTGCCTGGCGTGCGCTGGCTGGCCTGGGCATTCTGGGCCAGCAGGTCCTGGCGGGTGAGGAAGTCTTGCAGCTCGGTTGACTGGGCTTGATCCAGGGCGCGGGTCTCTTCACGGCGGGTGTTGACTTGCGTGGTATTCGCGGCCTGTTGTTCGCGGATGCGCTGGTCTTCCTGCTGCAACTGGCGCTGCTCGGCCAGGCGGCGTTCGGCGGCGGCGGCATCGACTTGCTGGAACTGCTGGAAATTCGCGGTGGTCGATCCTATTCCGTTGATAGCCATGATAGAGCTCCCGCAGAAAATTGCTTTTTTAACTCTAGGACCCGCCGGCCCCGATTTCAAGGGCCAGGTGGCGATTTACGGTAAACTTGTGGGTATGCAGAAAAAAGTATTCATCAAAACCTTCGGCTGCCAGATGAACGAGTACGACTCGGACAAGATGGCAGACCTGCTCGGCGCGTCCGAGGGACTGGTACGCACCGAATCCCCGGAAGACGCCGACGTTATCCTCCTCAACACCTGCTCCGTACGCGAAAAGGCCCAGGAAAAAGTGTTTTCGGACCTGGGCACCTTCAAGAAGCTCAAGCAAGCCAAGCCTGAACTGGTGATTGGCGTGGGCGGCTGCGTCGCTTCGCAAGAGGGCGAAGCCATCGTCAAGCGCGCGCCGCTGGTGGATGTGGTATTTGGCCCGCAGACCCTGCACCGCCTGCCGAAGATGATTGAGCTGCGCCGCCACACGGGCAAGCCGCAGATCGACATCAGCTTCCCCGAGATCGAGAAGTTCGACCACCTGCCGCCGGCACGCGTGGAAGGCGCTTTCGCCTACGTCTCGATCATGGAAGGCTGCTCGAAGTACTGTTCCTACTGCGTGGTGCCTTACACCCGCGGCGAGGAAGTGTCGCGCCGCTTTGAAGACGTGCTGACCGAAGTTGCCGGCCTGGCTGCGCAAGGCGTGAAGGAAGTCATGCTGCTTGGCCAGAACGTCAATGCCTTCCGCGGCGAGACCGCCGACGGCAGCGTGGCCGATTTCGCCATGCTGATCGAATACGTGGCCGAGATCCCGGGCATTGAGCGCATCCGCTTCGTCACCAGCCACCCGAAGGAATTCACGCAGCGGCTGATCGACTGCTACGCCAAGATCCCGAAACTGGCCGACCAGCTCTACCTGCCGGCACAGCATGGCTCGGACAAGATCCTGGGCGCGATGAAGCGTGGCTACACGGCGCTGGAATACAAGTCCATCATCCGCAAGGTGCGCGCGGTGCGCCCGAACGTGGTGATCTCGTCCGACTTCATCGTCGGTTTTCCCGGCGAGACCGACGAGGATTTCGAAGCGATGTTCAAGCTGGTGCAGGACGTCGATTTCGACAACAGCTTCAGCTTCATCTTCAGCAAGCGTCCCGGCACGCCGGCCGCCAACCTGGCCGACGACACCCCTGCCGAGGTGAAATCGGCCCGCCTGCAGCGCCTGCAAGCCCTGTTCGATGAAAACACCAGGCGCCACAGCGCTGCCATGGTCGGCATGACCATGCAAGTGCTGGTGGAAGGCCCGTCCAAGCGCGGCGGCAATGAACTGCAAGGCCGCGCCAGCAATACCCGCACCGTCCACTTCGACGGCGGCGCCAATGCGCAGGCACTGATTGGCCAGATGGTCAGCGTGCGCATCACTGAAAGCCTGGATTACTCCCTGCGCGGAGAAGCGATACTTTGAAAACAAAAACCCCGGTGCAACCGCACTACTTCGTTCCAGAACCACTGGACAACACGCGCCTGGCCCATTTGTGCGGCCCGCTCGATGAAAACCTGCGCCAGATTTCCGCGGCGCTGGACGTGACCATTTTCCGCCGCGGCGAGAAGTTCATCGTCAGCGGCACCAATGCCGAACGCGCCGTGGCCATTCTCGAACGCTTCTGGGAAGTTGCCGACAAAGTGGTACCGGTGGAAGAAGTTCAGCTCGCGCTGGTCGAACAGCGTGCCAGCGAAGCGCCGGACGATTTCGCCCCGTCCGGGGAAGAGCCGCCCTTCCACGAGCCCGACATCACCAGCCCGGTGCTGAAGACGCGCCGCAACGACCTGCGCGGCCGCACGCCGCACCAGATCCGCTACTTGCGCAATATCCTCGACCACGACATCAGCTTTGGCATCGGCCCGGCCGGTACCGGCAAGACCTACCTGGCCGTGGCGTGTGCAGTCGACGCGCTGGAGCGCGATGCGGTCAAGCGCATCATCCTGACCCGCCCTGCGGTGGAAGCGGGCGAACGCCTGGGCTTCCTGCCAGGCGACCTGGCGCAGAAGGTCGATCCTTACCTGCGCCCGCTGTATGACGCGCTGTACGACCTGCTCGGCTTCGACCGCACCCAGAAGATGTTCGAGAAACAGGTGATCGAGATCGCGCCCCTGGCTTATATGCGCGGCCGCACGCTGAACCATGCTTTCGTGATCCTGGACGAGGCGCAGAATACCACCGTCGAACAGATGAAGATGTTCCTGACCCGTATCGGCTTTGGCAGCAAGGCCGTGGTGACGGGCGACGTGACCCAGATCGACCTGGCCAAGCACCAGAAGTCCGGCCTGGTCGACGCGATGCACGTGCTGCGCAATGTGCGCGGCATCGCCTTCAGCCAGTTCTCCAGCGCCGACGTGGTGCGCCATCCTCTGGTGGCACGCATTGTCGATGCCTATGAAAGCTCGCAGGAGGCCAGCGCCGAAATCGCTCCCCTGCTGCAAACCGTCAAACCCGCTGTGAAAGCTGTGCGCAATGTCCGAAAAAAATAAGCTGACCCTGTCCGTCCAGTACGCCGACCCGCGCCTGCAGGAAGAAGTCACCCGCCCGATGATCCGCAAATGGGTCAAGGCTGCCCTGTTCGCGCCGGCCGAGCTGACCATCCGCTTCGTCGACGCCGAAGAAGGCCAGGAGCTGAACCGCGACTACCGCGGCAAGGACTACGCCACCAATGTGCTGACCTTCGCCTACAACGAAGGCGAGGAAGTGGCCGAAGACGAGCCGACCCGCGCCGACATCATCCTGTGCACCGACGTGCTGCAGCGCGAAGCGGCCGAACAGAAGAAAACCGTGGAAGAGCATACCGCCCACCTGATCGTGCACGGCGTGCTGCACGCCCAGGGCTACGATCACGAGGATGACGAGGAAGCGGCCGAGATGGAGGGCATCGAAACCGAGATCGTCACCGGCCTCGGTTACGCCGACCCATACTAGAACTTCAGCGACAGCATCGTCACGCCGAAGGCGCAAAATACCAGTGCGCTCAGGCGCGAAAGCGCGCGCACGCTGCCCGGTCGGCTGAGCCAGGTCCTGGCGCTGGCCGCCAGTCCCGCATACAAGCCGTGAATCGCAATCAGCGCCATGCAGTAGGTGGCGATCGCCAGTGCCAGCGGCACCTGCTGCTGTGCCGGCCCGGCGCCGTTTGCAACTTGCGGCAAGACCGACAGGAAGAACAGCAAAGCCTTCGGATTGCTGGTCTGTAGCAAAGCGCCGCGCAGTAGGCGGCCGCGCCCTCCGCCGCCGCGCTGTGCCTCGCCTGCCGGGGCATCGGCGCCGTTGCCGCCAGGCGGTGCAGGCGCCCGGCGCCAGGCTTTATACGCCAGGTAGAAAAGGTAAGCGACCCCGCAGTATTTCAGCAGCAGGAACAGTGTCGGGGACGAACGGACCAGCAGGCCGATGCCTGCCGCAGACAGGCCCGCCATTACTGCAGCGCCAATGGCCAGGCCAAGCACGCCGTGCATGGCCGCGCGCCAGCCGCCGGCAATCGCATTATCCAGTGTCATCAGCACGCCAGGCCCGGGGCTGGCCACCGTGAACACCACCATGACAAGAAAGATCCAGTA
>JBCNOP010000010.1:0-59227 GCA_039593775.1 Pseudoduganella sp. | reverse complement strand
CCGCGAAGTCGTCGGGTACCAACGGTGGCGACGGTTCCGCAGTGGCCGTGAACGCTGCATCCGGCGATACGACGTCGAGAAGCGAGCGCGCGGCAGGAGCTGACGGTGCCCGCGCTGTTGGCTGGGCCGCAGCGGGGGGCGTTGCAGGCGTCGGTTCGGCAGCACGTGGCTGCATCGCGTTTGCCTGCTCCTCGGCAGCTTGAGGCCGGGTGCTTGCAGGCGAAGCCGTTGCCAGCGATGACGGCGCTGGCGTTGACGGCGCTGGGGCAGGCGACGCAGGTGCAGGGTGCGTAGTGGCGGCGGCGAAGGCGCGGGTCACAGCGGCGATGGCGATGTCGTCGGGCGTTGGCGCTGTTGCCGACGGCTGGGCTGCGACAGGCGCCGGACCTGGAACGGACGCTGGATTGGCAGCAGCGGATGGCGTGCCGGCCGCCGGGGTGCTTGTGGTACGCCAGACGGCGGGCGACGAAGCAGCAGCTGGCGCAGCCTCGGCCGGCTTGGCGGTTGCAGGCTCTTCGTCGAAATCGATTTCGAAATCGACTGGCGAGCCATGAACGTAGTCGGACACCGCCGGCTTGGGTGGCGGCGCTTCGGCAACTACATCAGGAATGACAGGAGTCGGCTTGGGCGCCGGTTCGACCAGGGCAGCATTGCCATCGAAAACCAGCGCGCAAGAGCCGCAACGAACAATGCCCCCGCGCAGTTTCAGCTGGTCAGCCGCGACCCTGAAGATCGTATTGCAATGGGGGCATTTAGTGGCGAGCGCCATCAGTCGGGAAGAAACCTTATGCCAGCGTGCCGGACAGGCACACCCAGCCTTCGTGCTCAGCCCAGACGCTCAGCTTGATGAACGGCGCATAGGCCGCCGCAACTTCTTCCGCCTGGCGCGCCAGCACGCCGGACAGCACCAGCGAACCGCCCGGCGCAACGCGGCCGGACAGCATCGGCGCCATCAGCTTCAGCGGCGAGGACAGGATGTTGGCGACAACGATGTCGAAACGCTGCGCCGCAAACGACGATTCGGCGAAATCATCCGGCACGAAGTACTGGATATCTTCCACGCGGTTGCGCACCGCATTGTCGTTGGCCGACACGATGGCCTGTGGATCGATATCCACACCGGCCACGGTCGTGGCGCCCAGCTTGCGCGCCACCATGGCCAGGATGCCGGAACCGCAGCCATAGTCCAGCACGGACTTGCCCGGAGCCGGATGGCTTTCCAGCCACTCCATGCACAGCTTGGTGGTCGGGTGTGAACCGGTGCCGAAGGCCAGGCCCGGGTCCAGTTCCAGGATCAGGGCCGAAGGATCAGGGGCTTCGTGCCAGCTTGGCACGACCCAGATGTTCTTGCCGATATGGATCGGCTCAAATTGCGACTGGGTCAAACGCACCCAGTCGGCGTCCTCCACCTTGCGGGTGGTGAACTTGGGCAGGTGAGCCAGCCCGATCGCGCCGGCGGCTGCCGCCACGATCAGGGCCTGGTCTTCCTCGTCATCGGTCAGCGCGACCACGCGGCTATGATCCCATGCCGCTTCGGTCGGCTCCATGCCCGGCTCGCCGAACAGGGGTTTTTCGGCGTCGGTGCCTTCATCGGCATCCTCCACCGACACCGACAGCGCGCCCGCGTCCATCAGCGCCTCGGACAATGCCTCGGCGTGTTCACGTGCTACTTCGATGACGATTTCAGTCCAGCTCATTTTATTACTTACCTGCCTTCGGCATCTCTGCCAGACGTTGTTCCAAATAGTGAATGTTGGTGCCGCCTTCGATGAAGCGCGCGTCTACCATCAGCTCGCGGTGCAGCGGAATGTTGGTCGAAATGCCTTCAACGACCATTTCCGACAGCGCGATCTGCATGCGGCGGATCGCCTGCTCGCGGGTTGCGCCGTAGGTAATGACCTTGCCGATCATCGAATCGTAGTTCGGTGGTACAAAGTAACCCGAGTACGAGTGCGAGTCAACGCGCACGCCTGGGCCGCCCGGTACGTGCCATGCGGTAATGCGGCCTGGCGACGGGGTGAACTTGAACGGGTCTTCGGCGTTGATACGGCATTCGATGGCGTGGCCGGAGAGCATCACGTCGCGCTGGCGGAAGCGCAGCTTCTCGCCGGAAGCGATGCGGATCTGTTCCTGCACGATGTCGATGCCGGTGATCATTTCGGTCACTGGGTGCTCAACCTGCACGCGGGTGTTCATTTCGATGAAATAGAACTCGCCGTTTTCGTACAGGAATTCGAAGGTGCCCGCACCGCGGTAGCCGATCTTGCGGCAAGCTTCGGCGCAACGGTCGCCGATCTTTTCGATCAGCTTGCGCGGGATGCCTGGTGCCGGCGCTTCTTCGATCACCTTCTGGTGGCGGCGCTGCATGGAGCAGTCACGTTCGCCCAGCCAGACGGCGTTTTTGTGTTCGTCGGCGAGGATCTGGATTTCCACGTGGCGTGGATTCTCCAGGTACTTCTCCATATAGACTTCCGGATTACCGAAGGCAGCACCGGCTTCCGACTTGGTCATGGTGACCGCGTTCAGCAGGGCAGCCTCGGTATGCACCACGCGCATGCCGCGGCCACCGCCGCCGCCTGCGGCCTTGATGATCACCGGATAGCCGACTTTGCGTGCGATCTGCACGATGGCTTTCGGGTCATCCGGCAGGGCGCCATCGGAACCAGGCACGCATGGCACGCCGGCCTTGATCATCGCCTGCTTGGCCGACACTTTGTCGCCCATCATGCGGATCGATTCAGCGCGTGGGCCGATGAAGACGAAACCGGATTTTTCCACGCGCTCGGCGAAGTCCGCGTTCTCGGACAGGAAGCCGTAGCCAGGGTGGATCGCTTCCGCGTCGGTCACTTCGGCCGCGGAAATGATGGCCGGCATATTCAGGTAGGACTGGGCCGAAGGTGCTGGGCCGATGCAGACGGATTCGTCGGCCAGCTTGACGTACTTGGCGTCACGGTCGGCCTCGGAGTGCACGACCACAGTCTTGATGCCCAGTTCGCGGCACGCGCGCTGGATGCGCAGGGCGATTTCACCGCGATTGGCAATAAGGATTTTTTCAAACATGGCAGCTTCTATGTTTGTGAGAGGAGAGGAGCTTGTGCTGGCTGCCTGGGTATCCATCGCAGCCATGGCCCGGCTTTAGCCGATCACAAACAGCGGCTGGCCGAATTCGACCGGTTGGCCATTCTCGACCAGGATCTGGGTAATGGTGCCGGACTTGTCGGCATCGATTTCGTTCAGCAGCTTCATCGCTTCGATGATGCACAGGGTGTCGCCTTCTTTCACGGTGGCGCCCACTTCAACGAAGGCTGGGTTGCCAGGTGCGGAAGCGCGGTAGAAGGTGCCCACCATTGGGGACTTCACAACGTGGCCGGTTGGCTCGGCGGCAGCTGGAGCTGCAGCAGCAGGCGCGGCGACCGGTGCGGCGACAGGAGCGCCAGCAGGTGCGTAATGGGTTGGCGCTTGCGGCGGCATCATCACGACCTGGTTTTGTGCCAGACCGCCGGACTTGACGATGCGAACCTTGCTTTCGCCTTCGGTCACTTCCAGTTCAGCGATGTCCGACTCTGCTACCAGGTCGATCAGCGTCTTCAGCTTGCGTAGATCCATGTTGTTGGCTCCCTTGTTCTATCTATTATGTTGACGGTTACTTTGATGTCGCCTTATGGGCGGCATCGCGTTAGATGTGCGCAGATCGCGGTAGATTAACTGCTTTTTAAAGCAAAGTCGATGGCGAGACGATATCCCTCGATACCAAGCCCGCAGATCGTCCCCTGTGCGATTGCGCTGAGATAGGAATGGTGGCGGAATTCCTCCCGCCGATAAATATTCGAAATGTGTACTTCAATAAAAGGGATCGCTACGCCGGCCAATGCATCGCGCAGTGCGACGCTGGTGTGGGTATAGCCACCCGGGTTGATGACGATGAAATCCACGCCCTCGGTTCGGGCTGCGTGGATACGGTCAATCAACGCTCCTTCGTGGTTGCTCTGGAAACAGGCGAGCTGCGCACCGGCTGCCTTGGCCTGTGCCTGCGCTGCCTGTTCAACGTCTGCCAGGGTGCTGGCGCCGTAGGTTTCAGGCTCGCGCGTCCCCAACAAATTCAGGTTGGGGCCATTAAGAAGCAGCAGGTTCTTTGCCATGATTCCCTGACCATTTTCCGCGAAAGTTCCGCATTTTGCCGCCATCTACGAGCATTGGCAAGAGAAAATAACTTGGCGGAAGTTAATAGAACGGTCGTTCGGCGACTATCTTCTGCTAGTTTAAGGCCGCCAGGTCGGCCTTCAGGGCATCGAATTTGAGGCGGGCGAGGTAGGTCTTTTTGACCGTGCCGTCAGCGCCAATCAGCACGGTGAAGGGCAGGCCCCCCTGGGTGTTGCCAAACTGGCGCGACAGTTCGGTGCCGCTCATGCCGGCCACGTAAACCGGGTAGGCGACTTTCACTTTCTGTGTGAATTCTGCAATATTGGATGGCGAGTCGATGCCAATGCCGAGCACCTGGACCTTCTTGCCGAGCTCGGAATTTTGTAGTTCTGATAATTCCGGCATCTCTTCCACGCACGGTGCGCACCACGGTGCCCAGAAATTCACCAGCAGGGTTTTGCCTTTCCATTTCGCCAACGCTTCCTTGGCGCCTTTATCGTTCGGCAAGGTCTCAGCCAGCAAGGCCGCTACCGGGCTGGTGACCCCGGCTGGGGCGGTCGTGGTGATCGGGTCAGGAGTTTGCTTGGTATGGATGCCGTACCAGGCGCCGGCACCGAGGAACAAGACGGCGACCACGGCGTAGATTGCAAATTTTTTCATTGTTGGGCTGGGTGCGAGCTATTGGTAAGGATGGAGCGCAATTCTGCCAGGTCAGCGCGCAGCAGCTTGTCGCCGCTTTTCTTTTTAGCGCCGCGCAGGTCGTCCTGCTCATAGATTTCGACGTGGACGCCGGTGTTCTTCCACATGAAGCTGGCCGTTTCGACGTCCTCAAAACGCGGGCCGCGGAAGTGGGGCGACTCGGAGATCTCGATTTGCAGGTTCTTGTTCAACAGATAAATCTCCACTTCCTTGGCGCTGTCCACGAATACTTGCAGGTGAATGTCGTCGTGCATGCCTGCGGTGCCGTACAGGACGGAGCCGGTCAGGAACGGCTGGTATTGTTCCAGCATTTCCATCACTTGCAAAGCCAGGCCGCGCAATCTGAATAAGTGGGCAGGGTGGGTGTCGGCGTTATATAGGGCGTGGTATAGGCGGACTTCTTCTTCGATCTGTTCGTTGTCGGGGAGGATGTCGGACAGGTCGCGAGCTTGGGCGTCGCCTAATATCTGGCGCGCAGCCTTGCGTTTGGCGCTGCCGTAGTCGGCGCCATCCTGCGCGATCATGCGGGCGGCGGCGGCGGCGATTTCGGTTTTGATCTCGGGGTTCATGGATGCATCATACCCAAATCCCGGTAAACCTGGGTCTGACCCGCAGGGTCGGACCCAGTCTGCTCAGTCGCTGTTGGGGTTGGTTTCAGGTCTTTGACTTTTTGAGAAGATCAACATCGCACAACCAAACCTCCAGCAGATGAGCAGACGGTGTCTGACCCTGCGGGTCAGACACCGGTTTACCGGGTCTAATCAGGTAAAATCCGGCTCTTGATTCTTTTCTATCACCACCATGCACATCCACATCCTAGGCATTTGCGGTACTTTCATGGGCGGTCTTGCCGTCCTGGCAAAGGAAGCCGGCCACCGCGTAACGGGCTGCGACGCCAACGTCTACCCCCCGATGAGCACGCAGCTGGAAGCCCAGGGCATTGAGCTGATCCAGGGCTTCGGCCCGGAGCAGGTAGAACTGAATCCCGACCTTTACGTCATCGGCAACGTGGTCTCGCGCGGCAATCCCCTGATTGAAGAGATCATGAACCGCAACCTGCCCATGATCTCCGGCCCGCAATGGATCGGCGACCACATCCTGAAAGACAAATGGGTGCTGTCCGTCGCCGGCACGCACGGCAAGACCACCACCTCCGCCATGGTGGCCTGGATCCTGGAGCACGCCGGCTACGCGCCCGGCTTCCTGATCGGTGGCATCCCGCAGAACTTCGGCGTCTCGGCCCGCCTGACCGGCCCCGGCGCCAACTCCGAATTCTTCGTCATCGAAGCGGACGAATACGACACCGCCTTCTTCGACAAGCGCAGCAAGTTCGTGCACTACCACTCGAAGACGGCCATCCTGAACAACCTGGAATACGACCACGCCGACATCTTCCCCGACATCGGCGCCATCGAAACCCAGTTCCACCACCTGGTGCGCACCGTGCCCGGCATCGGCAGGGTGATCGCCAATGCCGACGAAGCGAGCCTGCAGCGCGTGCTGAAACGCGGCTGCTGGAGCGAGAAGGAAACCTTCGGCAGCGCAGAAGGCGCCGACTGGGCTATGTCCGAACATGCCGATGGCAGCTTCGACGTCATCTTCAAGGGCGCCAAGGCCGCCACCGTGAACTGGCAACTGACCGGTAAACATAACCGTTCCAACGCGCTGGCCGCGATTGCCGCTGCGCGCCATGTGGGCGTACCGATCGAAGTCGCGGCCCAGGCACTGGAAAGCTTCCAGAGCGTCAAGCGCCGCATGGAAGTGCGCGGCACCGTCAACGGCGTGACCGTGTACGACGACTTCGCCCACCACCCGACCGCCATCGAAACCACCGTCGGCGGCCTGCGCCAGAAAATCGGCCAATCCGGCCGCATCCTGGCCGTGCTGGAGCCACGCTCCAACACCATGAAGCTGGGCACGATGAAGGACGCATTGCCGGGGAGCCTGAAAGAAGCCGACCTGGTGTTCGGCTTCGGCAGCGAAAAAGCCCTGGGCTGGAAGCTGGGCGAGGCGCTCTCGCCAATGGGCGGCATCGCATCGGCCTACGATGACCTGGACCTGATGGTGAAAGCCATCGTCGCGCAGGCCAAGCCGGGCGACCATATTATTGTGATGAGCAATGGCGGCTTCGGCGGCGTGCACCAGAAATTGCTGGAGGCGCTGAAGTAATGATTTTGTACCTGCATGGCTTCCGTTCCTCGCCGCTGTCGATGAAAGCGCGGTTGACCGGGGAGCGGATGGCGCAGCTTGGCCGCAGCGCGGAATTCATTTGTCCGCAGCTTCCGGCCAGCCCCAAGCTGGCAATGGAACTGGCGTTTGGCCTGGTGGCCGGTGTGCCGGCGCAAGAACTGAGCATCGTCGGCTCCTCGCTGGGCGGCTACTACGCCACCTGGATGGCGGAAAAGCTCGGCTGCCGCGCCGTCCTGCTGAATCCGGCCGTGGTTGCTGCGCTCGACCTCGAAAAGCACGTCGGCGTTACCACTGCCTACCATTCGGACGAGCCGTTCGAATTCAAGCATGAATATATAGAGGAGTTGCGCGCGCTGGCCGTGCCGCAGATTACCCAGCCTGAACGCTACTTCCTGGTCGCCTGCACCGGCGACGAGGTGCTGGACTACCGAGACATGGTGGCCCACTACGCTGGAGCAAAGCAGAAAGTAGTGCAGGGCAGCGACCACGCCATCAGCGAGTATGCCGACTACCTCGGCGAAGTGCTGGAATTCTGCGGCGTCACGGGCGAGGTTCGATGAAAGGACAATCGCTGCGCCAGGCCAACTGGCACGGTCACGTGCTCGCGACGAACGCCCCGCACCCTTACCGGCACTGGCTGACCGGCGGCGGTTCGCTGACCAATAAACTGAAAGCGCACAGCAGCGCCTTCCGCGTGCAATTGCTGCACCAGGACACGGCAATCTGCCTGGCGGACGAAGCCAACATCATCGGCTACCACCGCCCCGGCCGCGTCTGGGAGAGGGAAGTCTTGCTGCGGTGTGATAATACGCCTGTTGTCTTTGCCCATACCGTGGTGCCGATGTCGGCCGACGCCTCGGACTGGCCGCTGTTCAGCGCCCTGGGAGAACGCTCGCTCGGCAGTACGCTGTTTGGCGACCCGCAAGTGCGGCGCGGCGAACTGGAATTTGCGCGCCTGCGCGCGACGCATCCGCTGGCCCGGCGTGCCCGCGCTGCCCTGGCGGCGCATGGTGCCGAGGTGCCGGATGAAGCTTTACTGTATGCGCGGCGCTGCCTGTACCAGCGCCACGAAGGAACACTGCTTGTGACCGAGGTATTCCTGCCGCCGGTCCTCAAGCTCGAACGGAACAATGTGAAATGAATGTATTTTTTGAAGAATCTGGCGATTTCAAAGTAGGCAGCGTGCTGTCGCAAGCAGGCGAGGCCTACCAGGTTGAAATGGCAAGCGGCAAGCGCAACAAGGTCAAAACCAAGGATGTGATGCTGCAGTTCGACAAGCCGTCGCCAGCCGAATTGCTGGAGCAGGCCAAGGCCATCGCCGCCGACGTCGACCTGGACTTCCTGTGGGAAGTGGCGGGCGAAGAGGAATTCGGTTTCGCCGAGCTGGGCGCCGAGTATTTCGGCCACGCCCCGCAGCCAGCTGAAGCGGCTGGCCTGATCCTGAGCCTGCACTCCGCGCCGATCTATTTCCACAAGAAGGGCCGCGGCCGCTATAAGAAAGCGCCGGAGCAGACCCTGAAAGCGGCCCTGGCCGGCATCGAGAAGAAGAAACAGCAAGCCATCATCCAGGGCCAGTACGCCGAGGAGCTGAAGGCGGGCACCCTGCCGGCCTCGATGCAGAACATCGTCAGCCAGCTGCTGTTCAAGCCGGACAAGAACACCATCGAATACAAGGCGCTGGAGCAGGCCGCCAATGAGGCGCACACCACGCCCGCGCGCCTGATGCTGTCGGCTGGCGGCATCAAGTCGCCGAAAGACCTGCACATGGCCAAGTTCCTGTTCGAGAATTTCCCGAAAGGCCACGGCTTCCCGGAACTGCCCGTGCCTTCGGCGCCGGCCAACCTGCCGCTGGCGGCAGTGGAAGCGTTTTCCATTGACGACGTGACCACCACCGAGATCGACGACGCCTTCTCCGTGGTGCACCAGCCGGACGGCAAGGTACGCGTTGGCATCCACATTGCCGCGCCAGGCCTGGGCATCAAGCCGGACGACGCCATCGACAAGATCGCACGCGGCCGCATGTCCACTGTCTATATGCCGGGCGATAAGATCACCATGCTGCCGGACAGCATTGTCGACGCCTTCACCCTGGCTGAGGGCAAGACCTGCCCGGCGCTGTCGCTGTATGCCGTACTCGACCCGGCCGACTGGTCGGTGATTTCCACCGAAACCAAGGCGGAGCTGGTCCCGATCGCCAACAACCTGCGCCATAACACGCTGGACGAGTTGGTCAACGAAGAAACCCTGGCCAGCGGCGCAGGCGAGTATCCGCGCAAAGCCGAGCTGACCTTACTGTGGAGCTGGGCCCAGCACCTGGAGGCCGGCCGAATGGTCAAGCGCGAAGCCTTCGGCCTGAAGCCGGAACAGAACAACCGCGTCGACTTCAACTTCTACGTGGAAGACGACGTAGTCACCATCTCCCGCCGCAAGCGCGGCGCGCCGCTGGACAAGATCGTGGCCGAGCTGATGATCTTCGCCAACTCCACCTGGGGCAAGCTGATGCACGACCACGGCGTACCGGGCATTTACCGCACCCAGGGGCAGGGCGTGGGCGGCTGGGCCGCCAAGATGCAGGTGCGCATGATGACCCAGGCAGCGCCGCACCAGGGCCTGGGCGTGGACCAGTATGCCTGGTCGACCTCGCCGCTGCGCCGCTATACCGACCTGGTCAACCAGTGGCAGATCCTGGCTTGCGCCTCGCACGGCGTGACCGCGCCGATGGTGGCGCCGTTCAAGCACAAGGATGCCAACCTGTTCGCCATCGTCTCGGCCTTCGACGCGGCATACGCGGCCTACGCCGACTTCCAATCGAATATGGAGCGCTACTGGTGCCTGCGCTGGCTGGGCCAGGAAAAAGCGAAGGAACTCGAGGCGGTGGTGCTGAAGGACGAAATCCTGCGCCTGGCCGAGATTCCGCTGATCGTGCGCATGCCAGGCATGCCGTCTGTTGCACGCGGGTCACACGTGAAGCTGGACGTGCTGCGCTGGGACGAAGTCGACCTGTCGATCGAGACGCGCCTGCAGGAAGGCTCGATTACCCTGCCTTCCGAGCCCGAGGCGGAACTGGACGAGGAAGAGGCGCCAGCCGATCCGGCGCAGCCGACCGAGGCCGATGCGGAGGAGGCTTCGCTCGCCAGCGAGACGGTTGTTACCGAACCTGGCCCACAGTGAAGTAGAATTCAAGATTCTCTAAAGCATCATTTTTGATTCCAGCGCGTGAAGTATTTCAAAGAAAACCAGTTCCTTGTCATCGCCTCCGCAGTATCGGTGGTCGTCCACGCCGTGGCGCTGATGGTGCATTTCGTCGCCCCCAAAGATTTCAAGGTCGAGCCAACCGACCCCGGCCTTGAAGTCATCCTGGTCAATGCCAAGCATGCGTCCAAGCCGCTGAAGGCCGATGCGCTGGCGCAGGCGGACCTGGACGGCGGCGGCAATGCCGATGCCGGCCGTGCCAAATCCCCGCTGCCCGACATGCGCCGCATGGAAACCGGCGAAAGCATCAAGGCTTCCCAGCGCTACATGCAGGAGCTGGAAGAGCGCCAGAAAAACCTGCTGGCCCAGGTCAAGAAGAGTCCATTGACGGCCGCACCGGTGACGGAAAAGAACCAGACCGACCCAAGCCGCACCGGCGCCGAGCTGATTGAAAGCAGCAAGGCCATCGCCCGCATGGAAGCGGAAATCACGCAAACCATCGAAGACCAGAACAAGCGGCCGAAGAAGACGTTCCTGTCGCCGAGCACGCAGGGCGTGGGCTATGCCATGTATTACAACGCTTTCCGCCGCCGGGTGGAGGATATCGGCACGCTGAACTTCCCGCAGAAAGATGGGCGCAAGCTGTATGGGGTGGTGGTGCTGAGCATCCCGATTTTCCAGGACGGCACCGTCTATGAGAAAGAAGGCGGCACCGTGGTCGAGCGCAGCTCCGGCAACCCGGATCTCGACAAGGCCGCCATCAGCATCGTGCGGCGCTCGGCGCCGTTCGGCAAGTTCCCGCCGAATATGCGTTCCAAGGACCGCGACGATTTGTGGGTGATCGTGCAGAAGTTTGTCTTTACGCGTGAAGAGAAGGTCCAGGTCTCCTACGGAAGCCCAGAGTAATGGATAAGTACTGCGTCTTCGGCAACCCGATTGCCCACAGCAAGTCGCCTGAAATCCACGCGGCCTATGCGGCGCAGACCGGCCAGCACTTGAGTTACGAAAAATGGCTTGCCCCGCTGGACGGCTTCGGCGCCGCGGTGCAAGCCTTTATTGCCGCCGGCGGCAAAGGCGCCAACGTCACCGTGCCGTTCAAGCTGGAAGCGCACAAGCTGGCCACGGCACTGACCGTGCGCGCCCAGGCGGCAGGCGCCGTGAATACCCTGGTGTTCGGAGCCGACGGCAGCATCACGGGCGACAATACCGACGGCGCCGGGCTGGTGGCCGACATCGTGCAGAACGCTGGCGTGCCGATCGCCGGCAAGCGCGTGCTGCTGCTTGGCGCCGGTGGTGCGGCGCGCGGCGTGGTCCTGCCTATCCTGGAACACCGTCCCGCAGCGTTGGTGATCGCCAACCGCACCGTCGCCACGGCGGAAGCGCTGGTTGAACAGTTTGGCGCCCTGGCCGGGCCGGGCGTGCTGTCGGCCTGCGGCTTTGCCGACGTGCTGGGCGCCTTCGACATCATCATCAACGCCACCTCCGCCAGCCTCAGTGCCGAACTGCCGCCAGTGCCAGCCACCGTCTTCGCGCCGGGCGCGCTGGCGCTGGACATGATGTACGGCGCCAAGCCGACCGTCTTCATGGAGTTCGCCGCCAGCCACGGCGCCATCACGCGCGACGGCCTGGGGATGCTGGTCGAGCAAGCCGCCGAAGCCTTCCAGGCCTGGCGCGGGGTGCGCCCGCAAACTGCCGAAGTGCTGCAGCAGTTGCGCGCCAAATTATGATCAGGAAGCTCAAGTGGTTCATCATCGTGCCCATCGCGATTTTCCTCGCGGTGCAGCTGTATTTCTTCGTGCAGATCTGTTGGTGGGTCGACCATAACCCGACCATGACGGCCTTCATGCGCGAGCAGCAGGCGGCGATGCAGGAGAAGGACCCGAAAGCGCGCGTGCAACAGCAGTGGGTCGACTACCAGTCCATTTCCTCGAACCTCAAGCGTGCGGTGATCGCTTCGGAAGACGCCAACTTCGCCGAGCATGAGGGCGTGGACTGGGAGGCGATGCAGAAAGCCTATGAGCATAACCAGGAAAAGAAGAAGGGCGCCAAGATCCACGGCGGCTCGACGATCACCCAGCAACTGGCCAAGAACCTGTTCCTGTCCGGCTCGCGCAGCTACCTGCGCAAGGGCCAGGAGCTGATCATCACTTATATGCTGGAGATGCTGATGGATAAGCGCCGCATCTTCGAGATCTACCTGAACGTGGCGGAATTCGGGCGCGGCATCTATGGCGCGGAAGCGGCGGCGCGCCACTATTACCGCATCCCGGCGTCGAAGCTGGGGCCGGAACAGGCGGCCCGGCTGGCAGTGATGCTGCCGCGTCCTAAATACTATGATGCGCACCGCGAATCGGCTTACCTGGCGCGGCGCACAGGCATCATCATGCAAAGAATGAATTCAGCGGAGCTTCCTTGAAAAAATATCAAACAGGTATCAGCCTGGTCGCGGTGGCGGTCATCATGGGCGTGTTGGGCGCAGTGGCGGTGTTTGCATTGATCTCGATGCGGCAGGACCGCAACCTGTTCGCCGAAGGGCTCAACAAGGTTGGCGCCAAGGCTGCCGAAGTGGCGGCGCCAGCGGTGGCAACGGTGACGCCGCCGCCGGCTCCAATGCGCAAGTGCGTCATCAATGGCAAGACAGTGATCTCCAACACCGAATGCGGCGACAAGGGCAAAGTCATCGAGATCCACGATTCGCGCGGGATCGAGGCGCCGAAGGAGCCGCCGAAGCCGGCGCCGGAAGCAATGCCAAATGCGACAGACCGCGCCATCGAGCGCGCGACACGTTAAAAATTTGCATCGGCGGGGTGGCAACGCCTCCCCCTTTGCGGGTACACTTGCGAAGTTTTTTAGAACCCGCGCTCTACACCCCCTGTCCGGCTGAGATTGCCTATGATCAATGTTTTCGTTTTACAAAATGGCCGGCTCAACCAGGTGCCTATTGAGACGCGCGAAGACCTTGAGCAAGTGGCACCGGTCTGGGTCGACCTGACCGATCCGACAGAAGACGAGCGCGCCTGGGTCAAGTCCATCTACGGCGTGATCCTGCCAGGCGAAGACGAAGTCAAGGACATCGAAGCCTCCGCCCGTTACTACGAAGCGGAAAACGGCGACCTCCACCTGCGTACCGACTTCCTGCTGGAAGAAGATGAAGGCCCGTCGCGCGTGGTGACGGTGGCGTTCATCCTGGCCAAGAAAATGCTGTTCTCGGTGCACACCGACGACCTGCCGGTGTTCCGCCTGGTGCGCATGCGTGCCCGTTCGCGCCCCGGCTCGATTGCCGACTACATGGACGTGCTGCTGGACCTGTATGCCACCGACGCCGAGTATTCGGCGGACGCGCTGGAAGGCATCTACCAGAACCTGGAAGAAGTCTCGGGCCGCGTGCTGCAGGAAGAATTCACCGACAAGGACGCTGCCGACGCCCTGAGCGCCATCGCGCACGAGGAAGACTTGAACGGCCGCATCCGCCGCAACATGATGGACACGCGCCGTGCGGTGTCGTTCCTGATGCGCGGCCGCCTGCTGAATTCCGACCAGTTCGAAGAGGCGCGCCAGATCTTGCGCGACATCGAATCGCTGGACGGCCACACTTCCTTCCTGTTCGACAAGATCAACTTCCTGATGGATGCCACCGTCGGCTTCATCAACATTAACCAGAATAAGATCATCAAGATCTTCTCGGTCGCTTCGGTCGCCTTCCTGCCGCCGACCCTGATCGCCTCGGTGTACGGCATGAACTTCGACTTCATGCCTGAACTGAAATGGCAAATGGGCTATGGCTGGGCCTGGGGCCTGATGGTCGTCAGCGCCGCTGCGCCGCTGCTGTACTTCCGCCGCCGCGGCTGGCTTCGTTGATCTTCGGCAACATATTTATTTGCTAAGCCCTGTTTCACAGGTAAAATTTCGCCGCAACTATCGGTTGCGGAAATTTTAAATGTACGAAAGGGCTGAGATGAAACTCCGAGTCGGCTTGCTGGCCGCCGTTGCTGCTGCATTCCTGGCAGGCTGCGCCACCACCACGCCCCAAGCGCCTGTATCGCTCCGCTTCGGGCTGTTTGCCGAGCCGGGCTTGCGCGTCGGCGTCGCGATGAGCAAGTTGCCAAAGGTTGATACCCGTTTCCCGGGGGCCGAAGACTGGCCCCTGTCCCTTGCCGCCGCCACGGTGGCCAATTCGGCGCTGACGGCCCACACCCGGACTTTGCCGGCCGACGACCTGGCACACCTGAAGGGTGAAATTGCCGAAGCGCTGAAACTGAGGGGCCAGGTACCTGTGGTGATCGATGAGCCAATCGCAGTGAACGAGCTGCCCAAGGCCAAAGGCGAAGTGCGCAATGGTGCCGCCAGGGATTTCTCTTCGCTCCAGTCCAAATACAAGCTGGACAAGCTGCTGGTGGTCGAATGGACCGAAGCCGGCATCAGCCGCCCTTATTCTTCCTATGTCCCGACTGGCGAACCCAAGGGTATCGTGAGCGGCATGAGTTACATCGTCAACCTCAAGGACAATTCCTATGAATGGTACTTGCCGGTGTCGCAGCAAAAAAGCGCGCACGGCAACTGGGACGAAGCGCCGGGCTTCCCTGGCCTGAGCAATGCCTTTTACCAGGCGATTGAAGCGGCCCATGACGCCATTCTGCAGCCGCTGGCACGCTAGAACCATGGCTCGCTATCATACGATTACACTGGCCTTGCTGCTGGCTTGCGTGCCGGCTGCGAAGGCTGCCGAAGTGGCGCCATCCGATGCCTCCTGGTCGCTGAGCCTGCCGGCTGGCGAAAAGGTCGCCTTCCGCGGCCAGGTGAATTTTGACAAGGCCGGACAGGAACCGGGCACGATGCTGTATCCGGTGCCTGGCGTGGCTGGGTTCATCGTTGCCATTGCTGCGCATGCGGCGGTCATCAAAGGCCGCAACCAGGAAGAGCGCAGCGAAATTGAATCCGGCGCAGACCGGGTCCTGGTGCCATTCAGGAAAACGCTGGATGCCTTCAGCCATGAGGAACTGGCTGCGCGGGCCTTTCCGGCGGTGCCCTTGCTGAACCTCGGTGCCCGGCCGCAGTCCGGCTTGCTCATTGCCAGCTCACCGGTGTTTTACATGACGCAGGACCAGAGTGCGCTGATCGTTGACAATACCGTGTCTGTGTTCAGGGCCGGAAGCGATCAGCCGGTGTACACCAATACGGTGCGGGTCGTGTCGCGCGCTGTGGAAGTGGAGAACGAGGCCATCTTCTGGCAACGCAATGGAGGCCAGCGGCTGCGGGAGGCGAGCGCAGTGCTGTTCCGCGAATCAGTCGAGATCGCGCGCGCGTATGCACTGGCGCCTGTTGCCACGGTCGCCGGCGCCCAGCGAACCTTCCGTTACCTGGAAGGGAAAACGGACGCGATCGAACGGGCCGAGCCTGTCAGCGAACATTGCGATCGCGCGCTGGTCCGGAACCTGCGCGGCTGGCTGGTGTCGATTCCGCTCAAGCACGGCAAGCCGGGCTCGCCCGATTGCGCGGCGCCAGCCGGGCTGCTAGCGCTGTAGCAAGCCAGGCTCCGGCTGGTGCAGCCGCGCGCCCAGCGCTGCGACAAATCCCGCGGGATCGTCCACGCCAAGCACGATGTGGCTGGCAGCCTTGCCGCTGCCCACCAGGGTTGGCAGCACGGTGCCGGGCTGCAGTGTGATTTCCACGTTCATCACGCCCTGGTGGCGGAAATAGCGTTTGCCCGGCAGGCGCCGCTCCGGGTGCGGCGCGCACGCAACGCCAGCGATTGCCGCATACGGGATGACGGCATCGCAGGCCAGGACACCGCAGCGCACGTGCAGTGCGGCAGCGCCAAGTGACACCGGCCGCGCCAGCGTGGCGCGGTAGTCGGCCAGCAAGTAGAGCAGGCCCCACGCCGTCAATGCCGTCGCGACCCAGGCGGCGGTCGGCGAGCAGAGGAAGTGCAGCAGCATGTGGGCAATGGGAATGTCGAATACCATCAGCCAGAGCCACGCAAGCTGGTTGCCGGCGTTGCCGCCTGCGCGGGCGGTATAAAAATGCTGCTCGCCTTCGAATGCCGGCGCCTTGCGCATGAACAGGCCATAGAACCAGACGCGCGCCTCGAATTCCATCAGGCGGCTGGTTACGCCTGTGCCAAAGCGGCGGCGGATGGCTCGCGCCAGCACTTTGTCGGTATTGGCATCCGCCAGCATCGCGCGCCGGACGCCCATGAGCAGCCAGGCGGCGAGGGCTATTTCCGCAAGGGCAAAGAGTGCTGGCATTACCAGGCGCAGGCGGTCAATTTCGCGCCATGCGATCTTGTCGGCGTCGGCAATGGCAAAGCTGCCAAAAGCCAGTCCCAGCATCAGCATGGCGGCGGATTTCTTCAGCCAATCCTTCCATGTCGGCCGGAAAATCAACAAATATGCAACAGGGAATGTAACCAAAAGGTCCAAAAGCAGCGGCCATTCAGGATGGCCCAGCGGGTTGCCCTGCATGCGGTAAAGCGTGAGGTGCCCAGTGAGCGCGGCAGCGAATAACAGCGTAAACCAGTTGTTACTGCCCAGACTGCGGACCATTGGTAGCTCCAGTGATTGTACTTGTCAATTATAGATGGCAATTGTGCTACGTATTGACACGAAAGTATCGGCGTTACATTCTTTCGATTCACAATTCACAGTTTATATTTGATGGAGGCTGCATGACTGAGGGCGGTTTGTCTCCTTCTTCGCAAGCAATGCTGGCCTTGCGCGAACAGGTGATCGAAGCCTGGGCCAGGTCCGCAAGGGAGACGCTGCACAAGGCCGGAAGCTTGCCCGAGCCGATTTTGCTGAATACCTTGCCGACCTTTTACGAGCGCCTGGCGCGCCTGCTGACGCCGGCGTACTACCAGGCTGGCGGCGTCGACGTAGCGATCATCGCGCAAGAGCACGGCGGCGAACGGGCACGCCTGAGCGGCTATGACACCACGACCCTGATCCGCGAATACCAGCTGTTCCGCCAGGTCCTGTTCCGCATGCTGCACCAGGGCGGCGTGCAGCTCTCGCACGAACAGCGTGAGGCGATCGCCACCTCGATCGACAGCGCCATCCGCGAAAGCGTGACGGCCTTCGCCCTGATCCAGTCGGCCATGCGCGAGCAGTTCATTGCCGCCCTGACGCATGACTTGCGCACGCCGCTGTCCACCGTCAGCGTGGCGGCCCAGGTGATCGAGAGCAAGGCGGCCAGCGCCGACATCCGCAAGCTGGCCGAACGCATCGTGGTGAATGCACAGCGCATCGAAACCATGACGCGCGACCTGCTGGACTGCATGGTCTTCGAGGGCGGCCAGCACCTGCCGCTGCACCTGGAAGAATTCGACCTGGCCCTGCTGGCCTATGAAGTGGTGCAGCAAACGATTGAGCGCGGCGCCGCGCAGCTGGAAGTGGAGTTCGAATCGGTGGTCGGGCACTGGTGCCGCGCGTCGCTGCAGCGCGCGCTCGAGAACCTGCTGGGCAACGCCATCAAATACCGCGCGCCAGGCACGCCGATCCAGGTCAGGGTGGGCTGCAACGGGCAGCGCGTCCAGCTATCGGTGCACAACGAAGGCGAACCGATTCCGATGGAAGAGCTGGAATCGATCTTCCAGGTCTACCGCCGCGCGCGCGGCGGCAAGTGCACCAAGGATGGCTGGGGAGTAGGGCTGCCGTATGCGCGCCGCGTGGCGGAGAGCCACGGCGGCAGCATCATTGTCACCAGTTCGGCAGCACTGGGCACCACCTTCATGATCGACATCCCGGTGGACGCGCGGCCTTTCAGCAGCGCGCCCGTGGTCAGTTAGAGCGTCGCGAAGACTTTTTTGGCGGTGGCGATGGTGGCGTCGATCACGGCGTCGTCGTGCTGGGCGCTGACGAAGCCGGCTTCGAAAGCAGCCGGGGCGAAGTAGACGCCTTCATCCAGCATCTTGTGGAAGAACACGTTGAACTTGTCGCGGTCGCCGGCCATCATTTCGGCGTAGTTGTTGGGCGGGCTGGCGCTGAAGTACAGGCCGAACATGCCGCCTTCGGCATCGGCGCAGAAGGTCACGCCGGCTTCTTTCGCTGCAGCGGTCAGGCCGTCTGCCAGGCGGCGCGCGCTGCGTGCCAGGCCTTCGTAGAAGCCGGGCTGCTGGATCAGTTTCAGCGTGGTCATGCCGGCCGCGACGGCTACCGGGTTGCCGGACAGGGTGCCGGCCTGGTACACCGCGCCGACCGGCGACATCTTCGACATCAGTTCTTTGGAGCCGCCGAAAGCCGCCACTGGCAGGCCGCCGCCGATCACCTTGCCCAGCGCGGTCAGGTCCGGCTTGATGCCGTACAGTTCCTGCGCGCCGCCCAGGCCGACGCGGAAGCCGCACATCACTTCGTCGAAGATCAGGATGGCGCCATGCCTGGTGCACAGCTCGCGCAGCGCGCCCAGGAATTCCGGGGTGCCCTTGATCAGGTTCATATTGCCGGCCACCGGTTCCACGATGACGCAGGCGATTTCGTCGCCGTATTCAGCAAACGCGGCGCGGATTGCGTCGACGTTGTTGTAGTCCAGCACCAGGGTGTGCTTGACGAAGTCTTCCGGCACGCCGGCCGAGGTCGGGTTGCCGAAGGTGAGCAGGCCACTGCCGGCTTTCACCAGCAGGGAGTCGGCGTGGCCGTGGTAGCAGCCTTCGAACTTGACGATCTTGTCGCGGCCGGTGGCGCCGCGCGCCAGGCGCAGCGCGCTCATGGTCGCTTCCGTGCCGGAGGACACCAGGCGCACCTGTTCGATCGACGGCACCAGGCGGCAGATTTCTTCGGCCATCTCGATTTCCGCTTCGGTCGGCGCGCCGAAGGACAGGCCGCGCGTGGCCGCATCCTGCACCGCCTTCACTACCTCCGGGTGGGCGTGGCCGACGATAGCCGGGCCCCAGGAACCGATGTAGTCGATATAGCGCTTGCCGTCCGCATCCCAGAAGTAAGGGCCTTCGGCGCGGGTGATGAAGCGCGGCGTGCCGCCCACGGAACGGAAGGCGCGCACTGGCGAATTCACGCCGCCCGGAGTGGATTTCTGGGCGCGTTCGAACAGGGTGTCGTTTTTCGAAGTAGTCATGGCTTGAAGAATCGATTGGGGACAAAACGCCCCATGCCATAGCGCTGGGCATGGAGCAGGGTCTGGTAAGTGTATTGTTCGGCGCGTTCCACCGCTTCGGGAACGGCCAGGCCGTGTGCCAGGTAAGCGGCGATGGCAGCCGACAGCGTGCCGCCGGCGCCGACGAAGGGGCCCGGCAGGTGCTGCCATTTATCGTGGCGCAGCACGCCTTCGGCGCTGTACAGGGTGTTGGCGCGCTGGCCGCTGCCGGCATTGGTGCCGGTCACCAGCACGTATTCGCAACCGAGGTCGATCAGGTGTTCGGCGTCGTCGGCCATGGTTTCGCCGTTGCCCAGGTCGCGCCAGGTTTCGGCCATGCGTGCCAGTTCGACTTCGGACAGCATCAGCAGCGTGCCCTGCGGCACCAGGAGCTGGCGCAGCACGGTCAGGAGTTCTTCCGGGTCGTCTTCGTCGCCCGGCGGCGGCAGCTGGCTGCCGAAGGGATCGAGCACCAGCGGCGCATCGGGGTAGTCGGAGACGATTTCGGCCAGGGTGGAGACATGTTCCAGGTGGTCCAGTGCGCCGACCTTGAAGGCTTGCACCGGCACGTCTTCCAGCACCATGCGGGCCTGGTCGGCCACCCAGTCGGGATCGACGTGCTGCTGGTCTTCGACGCGCGCGCTGTCGCCCACCAGCAAGGCGGTGGTGGCGGACAGGCCGCGGCAACCGAGCGCATGGAAAACAGCCAGGTCGGCATGCACGCCAACCGCACCGACCGGATCGGCCACGCCAAATGTCAGGATCAGGGGAGATGTTTGGTTTTGCACGGCGGGTAGATTAAGATACCTAATTCAGCATTTTACTTTATTAGAAGGTGACTCAACGTGAGCAGCAATGAACCAAGCCAGGAATTCCAAAGCTGGATGTGCCTGATCTGTGGCTGGATTTATGACGAAGCCGCAGGCTTGCCGGAAGAAGGCATCGCACCGGGCACCCGCTGGGCCGATGTACCGATGAACTGGACTTGCCCGGAATGCGGCGCGCGCAAGGACGATTTCGAGATGGTAGCGATCTAAAAGTTATTCTTTTGAAAACTACGTTTCTTAACAATTAAGGAATGTTTCCAAGTTTTCAAATAAATAAGTGTTTCTTTTCAGCAGCATGTCCTGCCCAAGGCCTTTTCCCTGTGCTATCGTAGCGAGACTATAGGGTAATTGACTTTCAAATGACGACAAAACCGCAAGGAACCGGACTGAAAATCATGGTGATCGACGATAGCAGCACCATTCGCCGGTCCGCAGAAATTTTCCTGACCCAGGCGGGATACCAGGTCATCCTTGCCGAAGATGGCTTTGATGCGCTGGCCAAGATTAATGACCAGCAGCCTGCGTTGATCTTCTGCGACATCCTGATGCCGCGGCTGGATGGTTACCAAACCTGCGCCCTGATCAAAAAGAGCGCCAAGTTTCATTCCACCCCAGTGCTGATGCTCTCATCCAAGGATGGCCTGTTCGATCGCGCGCGCGGCGCCATGGTCGGTTCGGCTGCCTACCTGACCAAACCATTCACTAAAGATAGCCTGTTGGCTGCGGTGCGAGAGCACACCGCCGCTGCCAGTGCATAAAACACCGTAATACAGAGAGTAAAGCATGGCCATTCAACGAATCCTGATCGTAGACGACTCGCCGACCGAGCGTTATTACCTGACCGACATCCTGGTGCGCAGCGGTTTCACCGTATCCACCGCTGAAAACGGCGAAGAAGCCATGGCCAAGATCAAGGCCGACAAGCCGCAGCTGATCCTGATGGACGTGGTGATGCCTGGCCAGAACGGCTTCCAGGTGACCCGCGCCATTGCCAAGGACCCGGAACTGCAAGACGTGCCGATCATCATCTGCTCGTCCAAGAACCAGGAAACCGACCGCATCTGGGGCATTCGCCAGGGCGCCAAGGACTACCTGGTCAAGCCGGTCGACGCGGCCGAGCTGCTGGCCAAGATCGCGGCGCTCGGTTAAGCGATGACGACCGAACAGCAGGCGCCGACCGGCGCTGAACGCCGCAGCCGCCTGCGGCAGTACCAAGTGACGCTGCTGGAGCGCATGCAGGCCGCCAAGGCTGGCACGGGCAATGCTGGCCGCGAGCTGGGCGTGCTGCTGGGCGGCCGCCGCTGCCTGCTGGACCTGACCCAGGTCGGCGAAATCGTGCCGTTCCAGGCCGTGACAGCGGTCCCGCTGTCGCAGGACTGGTACCGCGGCCTGTCCAATATTCGCGGCAACCTGGTCGGTGTGGTCGACCTGGCGCGCTACATGGGCGAGGCTGGCACGCAAGCGGGTCCGGACAGCCGCCTGGTGACCTTGGCCACCCACCTCAGCTTCAATGTAGCAATCCTGGCCGGGCGCGTGCTTGGCTTGCGCAACCTGGACGAAATGGTGGAAGAAGCACCAGCGGACAGCGGGCAAGCTGCCTGGGGTGGCCAGCAATTCAAAGACCGTGAAGGGCAGCAGTGGACCAGGCTCGACCTGGGCGAACTGGTGCGCGATGCGCGGTTCCTGCAAATCGGCCTGTAATCTCGCGCTGCCATCGGGCAGGCGCAACATATCGAAAGCTATCGGGGGAAGTTGTAATGGCATTTAAATTCTTGTCGCGCTCCGCACCGGAGACCAGCGCCGAGCTGGGCTCCAATTCGGAGTTTTCCAGCTTCAACAACTCTCAGTACGAGGGCACGCCGCCGGACGCGGCTGTCGCTGCTGCCGAACAGCCGGCAACAGCCGAAAGCGTCACTCCGGAAGCGGCGGAAGGCGCGCGCGGCTTGCTGCAGCGCCTGCGCACCAGTTCGGTGGGCGAGGCTGCGGCCAACGTCAAGCTGCCGCTGATCGGCCACCTGCCAAGCGCCCGCCAACTGAGCCTGCTGTCGACCACGCTGGGTGTGTCCCTGCTGCTGTCGGTGGTGTTCGTGGCATGGAACGCGTATAACAGCGGCGTGACGTCGACCCGTACCCAGATCGCTTCGGACGTGCTGATGCACTCGCAGCGTATCGGCAAGGCGGCGCCTAACGCGATTAAAGGCAACCAGCAGGCGATCAAGCAGCTGGAAGACAGCCGCAGCGAACTGAATCGTGCGCTGCTGACGCTGGCCGATGGCGGCCGCTATGCGGGCCACTCGGTCCTGTCTGCGCCAGGCGCGGTGCTGCCGACCCTGAACGACGCCCGCAAGAAGTGGACGGCATCGGACAAGGCTGCCGCCACCATTGCCAAATACAAGTGGGACTTGGCAGGTCTGGACGAGACCCTGCAAAAACTGAACGCCATGTCGCCTGACCTGCTGTCGCTGACCGAGGAAGTTGCGGCCGCACGCCTGAAACAGGGGGGCAGCGCCAAGGAACTGGCAGCCCTGGGCAAGCTGGGCATGCTGACCCAGCGCATGAGCCGTAGCGCATCGGCCTTCCTGACCGAGGGCGGCATTTCCTCGTCCGAGACCGCCTTCCAGCTGGGCCGCGACGCCACCGTGTTCCGCCAGACCGTGGATGGCTTCCTGAGTGGCAGTGACCAGCTCGGCCTGCCTTCCGTGAAGGACGGCGAGACCCGCGAAAACCTGCAGGCCCTGAAAAAAGGCTTCGAAGACTACGACAAGCTGGTCAAGTTCATTCTGGACCGTCTGGAAAAATTCTCGGCTGCGAAGAGCGCGGAACGACTGCTGTTCAACGAGAACGAAGACGTTCGTGCCAACTTCGCCAACCTGCAGACCAAGCTGCGCGAGCAGCAGGACTCGCTGGGTATCTCGTTCTGGCTGATGGTGGTTGGCCTGATGGTGACCCTGATCTCCGCTGCCGCGATCGGCCGCGTGCTGCTGATCGATTCCCAGAACCGTGGCCGCGCTTCCGAGCGCCGCCGCCAGGAAGCGGAAGCGATGCGACTGAAAGCGCAGCAGCAGGAAGAAGAAACCAAGGCCATTAACGAGCAGAACCAGGCCGCAATTTTGCGCCTGATGAACGAACTGCAGGAAGTGGCGGACGGTGACTTGACCGTGCAGGCAACCGTTTCGGAAGACATTACCGGCGCGATTGCCGACTCGGTTAACTACACCGTGGAAGAGCTGCGCGGCCTGGTAGGCCGTGTGACGATTACCGCAGAACAGGTTACTTCCGCATCGAACCACGCCCAGGGCATTTCGAACGACCTGCTGGCAGCATCGGCTGCGCAGTCGAAGGAGATCCAGGACGCATCGAACACCGTTGTGAAGATGGCCAACGAAATTACCGACGTGTCGCGCAGCGCGGCAGAATCGGCGGACGTTGCGCGCCAGTCGGTTGATGCGGCACGCCAGGGTGCGGAAGCGGTGCAGAACGCGATCAAGGGTATGGACGAGATCCGCGAGCAGATCCAGGAAACCTCGAAGCGAATCAAGCGACTGGGTGAATCCTCGCAGGAGATTGGCGAGATTACCGAGCTGATTTCCGACATTACCGAACAGACCAACGTGCTGGCGCTGAACGCGGCGATCCAGGCGGCATCGGCAGGTGAAGCAGGCCGAGGCTTCTCGGTGGTTGCGGAAGAGGTTCAGCGACTGGCAGAACGTTCCGCTGAAGCGGCCAAACAGATCGGTGCGCTGGTGAAAACCATTCAGACCGACACCCACGACGCGGTAGCGGCAATGGAAAAATCCACCCAGGGTGTGGTTGAAGGTGCCAAGCTGTCCGACGCGGCAGGTACCGCACTGCAGGACATTTCGCAGGTTTCGAACCGCCTGGCGGAACTGATTCAGGGCATTTCCTACGCAACCGGCATGCAGGCGACTTCCGCAAACGGCGTGGCGCACAATATGCAGCACATCCTGCAGGTAACGCAGCAAACCCAGGACGGTACCCAGCAAACCGCGAGTTCGGTTCGCAAACTGACCTCGCTGGCGCAGGAGCTGAAGAACTCCGTGTCGCGATTCCGTGTTGGTGCCTGATTAGTGCCCAAGTTGCCGCTTAATTTTTAGAATCTATGAGCAAACCTGATCTTTCGTTCACCGCTTTGCCGCAATACGACACCGGCCCGCTGTCCTGGGTCATGGGTGAAATCCGCGAAGCGCTGGCCCGTTCCCGCACGGCGCTGTTCGAAGCCGGCGGGCGTGACGCGGAAGACCAGACGACGGCGCTGATGCACGCCAAGTCCCACCTGCACCAGGCGCACGGCGCCTTGCAAATGGTCGACGTGGACGGCGTTGCGCTGCTGACGCAATTGGCCGAAGTGGTGCTGGACCGCATGCGCGATGGCACTTTGAAGTGCACGCCGGACCATGCGCAGCTGCTGGCCAATATGTACCAGGCACTGGTGGAGTTCCTGGAGGAGCTGCTCTCCGGCGCTCCATTCCAGCCGGTGCGCCTGTTCCCGTTCTTCCGCGACATCCAGGACTTGCTGGGCATTGACCGGGTCCACCCGGCCGACCTGTTCTTCCCAGATGTATCGCATGTGCCTGAACTGCCGGCAGCCTTGCCGACGGCCGGCGCGCCAGGTGGTACGCCTGACTACAAGGCCCTGCGCCAGCGCTTCGAACGTGCGCTGCTGCCATACCTCAAGGCGGCCGATGCCGGCAGCCAGGCGATCCATGCTGCGGCGCTGCAGGCAGCGATTACCGATGTGGCCGACCAGCAAAGCGAGCACAAAGCGCGCGTCTTCTGGCGCGCCATGCAGGCCTTCGCTGAACTGGTGGTGGGCGGCCAGCAGGAAAGCAACCGTTACGTCAAACAGCTGTTCGGCCTGATCAACCTGCAACTGCGCCGCCTGTCGGCCGGTTCGCCTGAACTGCCGGACAATGTGCTGAAGGAGGCGCTGTTCTTTGTCGCCTCGGCCGATCCGGAACAACTGCCGCCGCTGGCGCGCCAGCTGCGTGCCGGCTATATGCTGGACGGCATGGTGCCGCACGATTTCGAAACGCGCCGCTACGGCCGCATCGACGATGCCTCGCTGGCTGCGGCGCGCGAGGGCATTGCCCATGCGCGCTCGGTCTGGCAGCGCATCGAGCAGCACGAAAACAACCCGGAACTCGATAACGATTTCGGCCAGTCGCTGGCCAAGGTCGCCGTGGCGAGCGAAATGCTGGGCCTGGGCGCGCTGGCAGCGCTGCTGCGCCAACTCGCTGAATCGGCACGCGCTACTGTCGGCACGCGCCGCAGTGAGGCGCTGGGCCTGGAAATGGCGACAGCATTGCTGTTCGCCGAGCATGGCATCGCCCAGATCCGCCACCTGCCGGACGATTTCAACGCCCACGCCGACACCATCGCGGCGCGCCTGCAAGCCTTGCAGGCCGGCGGCGCTGCGCCGGAACCGGCGCAGTGGCAGGGCGGCCTGGCCCGCCAGCTGCACGAGGAAGACACCGTTGTCGCCCTGGCGCTGGAAATGAAGACCGGCTTGCGCCAGGTCGAGAAGATGCTGGACGAGTATTACACCGACCCGGCGCGCCGCGCCGAACTGTCGGACCTGGACAAAGTGCTGCACCAGCTGCACGGCGCCTGCGCCATCCTGGACCAGGATGATGCGATGAACGCCGCTGCGCACGTGCGCATCGAAATCGGCCGCCTGGCATCGGGCCAGTTCGATGAGGCGCATGAAGCCAAGGCGCTGGACGACATCGCCCAGAACGTGGGAGCCCTGGGCTTCTTCGTCGACATGCTGGCGCAGAATCCGTCCGGCGCGCGCGAGCGTTTCGCCTTCGATCCGGAACACGGCACCTTCCGCGCCGTACCATTCAAGAAAATCTCCGGCCCGGAATCGATTCCCGTGCTGGAAGAAGCGTTGCCGGAGCCGGAAGCGGCCCCTGAACCAGTGCTGACCGCACCTGTGCCGGAGGCAACGGCCGCCGGCGACGAGCAGGTCGAAGCCGAACTGCTGGAAATCTTCATCGGCGAGGCGCAGGAAGTGCTGGCCTTCGTGCGCGAGACGCTGGCGCGTCCGCATAGCGAAATCTCCAACCTCGATACGCTGACTATGCTGCGCCGCTCCTTCCACACGCTGAAGGGCAGCAGCCGCATGGTGGGCTTGAACCGCTTCGGCGATGGCGGACATGCGATCGAAAAAGTCATGAACCTGTGGCTGGCGGAAGAACGCCGCGCCACGGAAGACTTGTTTGCGCTGCTCAATTACGCGAGCGAAGAGATGTCGGCCTGGGTGGAAGAACTGGCCACCACCGGTAATTCGGCCCGCCAGGAAAAACCGATCGTCGATGCCGCCACGCGCGTGCAGGATACCGGTGTCTTCGAGCGGCCAGCCGCTGGCACCCAGGCGGCTGTTGAAGCGATCGAGCCTCCAGCGCCGGTGGAGCCGGTTGCCGTCGAGCCGCTTATCGCTATCGAACCTGAGGCCGAGCTGGTTGCCGAGGCGGTTGAGGAAACCGCTGCGCCGCTCGAGGCCGAAGTTGCCGAGGCTGCGCCGGTGATCGTCGTTGAACCTGCCGAGGAGACGATTGAGGCGCTGTCCGACGATTTGTCCTTTAACCTGGACGCAATTGAAGTTACCGAACCCGAGTCCGCGCTGACGCTGGAAGAGCCGCTTGTCATCGAGTCGCTGGAAGAGGAAGCGGCGCCGGCTCGTCCGACCAACGTCATCGAATTCCCGACTGCTACTGCGCCAACGCCGCCAGAGCCGCCGGCGGAAGACAATATGAAGTTCGTGGGGCGCCTGGCGATCCCGCTGCCGCTGTACAACATCTACATGGCGGAGACCGACGAGCTGGTGCGCCTGCTGTCGCAAGATTTCGGCGAGTGGCGCCATGAGCAGCGTCCGGTCAATCCGGAAGCGCTGCAGGCTGTCCACACCCTGACCGGCACTTCCGGCACGGTGGGCTTCAAGCCGCTGCGCGAACTGTCCTACGCCCTGGAAATCACGCTGCAGGAGTTGCAGCCGCCAGCGCCGCACCTGGACGATGCCCAGCACGACCTGTTCGATTTCACCATCGAGCGCGTGCGCCAGATGCTGCAAAGCTTCGCCACCGGCGAGCTGCCGCCAGAACAGCCGGAACTGATCGAAGCGTTGCACAAGCTGCGCGACGAACTGGCGCATCCGCCGGAAGTTGGCGAGGCCCTCGACGAGCGCCTGGACAGCATCGTCGGCGAGCCAGGCAGCGAGAAGCTGGAAGCACGTCTTGACAACCTGTTCAGCGACACTTACCACAGCCTGGTGGCCGAACCGTCGGAGCCGCAGAAGCCGGAAGTGGCCGCGCAAGACGGCAATCTCGACAACATGTTCGATGCCGCTTTCGATGACGCGCTCGATGCGCCTGAGCTGAAGCAGGCGGCGCCTGCTGCCGAATCGCTGCACCAGGCTGAATCCAGCGAAGCAGCGGTGGAAGTTGCCGCGCCGGCGACTGAAGAAGCTGCCCTCGTCATTGAAGAAATCGCAGCACCGGTTGTCGACGAAATCGCCGCACCGGTTGCCGAGGAGATCGCCGCACCGGTTGCCGAGGAGATCGCTGCACCGGCCGTGGAGGAAATCGCTGCACCGGCCGTGGAGGAAATCGCTGCACCGGTCGTCGAGGAGATCGCTGCACCGGCTGACGAGGAACTCGTTGTACCGGTCGCAGAGGAAGTCGCCGAGCCGGCCGTTGAGGAAATCGCTGCACCTGTCGTCGAGGAAATCGCCGAGCCTGTGATCGAAGAAGCCGCGCCGGCTGTCGAAGCAGTCGAGGAAACCGCGCTGCAAGCCGAAGCCGAAGCAGCAACCGCCGAAGCCGCAATCGAAGTCGACGCCATCGACGCCACCGCACTGGCAGCCGGCGAAGCGATCGAGGAAGACGCTGTCGACCTCGACCACGCGGCCCCAAGCGAAGTGCAGGTAGTCGAGTTGCCGGAAACGCCGCACCTGCTGGGCGCCAGCCCGTCGGACATCCACGACGAGCTGGACCCGGACCTGCTGCCGGTATTCCTGGAAGAAGGCACCGACCTGCTGCCGCAGATCGGCGAATCGCTGCGCGCCTGGCACGCCAAGCCGACCGATTTCAGCCACGCCCACAGCCTGCAGCGCGTGCTGCACACCGTGAAGGGCAGCGCCCGCATGGCCGGCGCAATGCGTCTCGGCCAGCACGCGCACGAAATCGAAACGCACATTGAAAACATGGTGCACGCAGGTAGCGCGTCCCAGCACTCGTTCGACGAGCTGATGGCGCACTATGACCACGCGCTGCTGCTGTTCGAACAACTGCAAAATCCGGAAGCCTACGCCGCTGCCATGGCCGCTGCCCAGGCGGCAGCCGCAGCACCGGCCGCCCAAGCAGGCGCGCCAGCCGCCCAGGGCGCAGCCCAGCCATCCCTGAGCGCCCTGGCCGCACGCCTGGCTGCAGCGCCTGCACCGGCAGTACGCGGCGGCGAGGAAGCGGAAGCCAAGGCCTCGCCACTGGTGCGTGTACGTGCCGACATCCTTGACCGCCTGGTGAACCAGGCCGGTGAAGTGTCGATCACCCGTTCGCGCCTGGAAAACGAAGTGACCTCGCTGCGTACCTCGGTATCCGACTTCCAGGAAAACTTGAACCGCCTGCGCCGCCAGCTGCGCGAAGTCGAAATGCAAGCTGAATCGCAGATCGCCTCGCGCATGTCGATTGCCGGCGAACGTGAATTCGACCCGCTGGAGTTCGACCGCTTCACCCGCCTGCAGGAACTGACCCGCATGATGGCCGAATCGGTGAACGACGTGGCCTCCTTCCACGAAGGCCTGATCCGTTCCATCGACGGCGCCACCGGCGACTTGACGCAGCAAGCGCGCATGACGCGTGACCTGCAGCGAGACCTGATGCGCGTGCGCATGGTGCCGTTCAACAGTGTTTCCGAGCGTCTGTTCCGCGTGGCCCGCCAGGGTGCGAAAGAAACCGACAAGCGCGTCAACCTGGACATCCGTGGTGGCGGCGTTGAAATGGACCGTAGCGTTCTCGAACGCATGGCCGCGCCATTCGAACACTTGCTGCGTAACGCTATCGTGCACGGCATCGAGTCGCGCGAACGCCGTGTTGAACACGGCAAGGGTGAAACCGGCGAACTGCTGGTGCAGGTCAGCCAGCAGGGTAATGAAGTCGTGCTGGAGTTCAGCGACGACGGCGCTGGCCTCGACCTGGAACGCATCCGCGCCAAGGCGCGCAGCGTCGGCCTGCTGGCCGAGGACCAGGTTATCAGCGATGCCGAAGCGTCCAACCTGATCTTCCAGCCCGGCTTCTCGACTGCCGATACGCTGACCGAACTGGCCGGCCGCGGCGTGGGCATGGACATCGTGCTGTCCGAGGCGCAAGCCCTGGGCGGCCGTGTTGAAACCTTCACCGAACCAGGCAAGGGCACCCGCTTCACAATTCGCCTGCCGCTGACGCTGGCCGTGACCCAGGTGGTGCTGATCTCCGCCGGCGGCCGCACCCACGCGGTGCCAGCGCTGATGGTGGAGCAGGTGCTGCAGCTGAAGGAAGGCGCACTGGCCGAAGCTACCGCCAAGGGCGCTGTAGTGCACCATGGCCAGCACGTGCCTTTGCGCTACCTGGCTACCTTGCTGGGCGACGGCGAAGCACGTCCGCTGCTGCAGCGTTCTTCGCCAGTGATGATGCTGCGTAACGGTACCGACCGTGTCGCGCTGCACGTCGATGAAATCCTCGGCAACCGCGAGGTGGTTATCAAGAACATCGGCCCGCAACTGTCGCGCATGCCGGGCATCGCCGGCGCAACCGTGCTCGGTTCGGGCGAGATCGTGCTGATCCTGAATCCGGTGGCGCTGCAGCTGCACGTGGCGCAGCATCCGGAACTGGCTCCGCGTACCGCGGCGACCCCGGCGCCTGCACCGGCCGGCGGTACCGTCGAACCTGCGGAACCAACCCGCGCCCATGGCACCGTCATGGTGGTCGACGATTCGCTCACCGTGCGCAAGGTGACCCAGCGCCTGCTGGAGCGCGAAGGCTACCACGTGATGCTGGCCAAGGACGGTGTGGATGCACTGGAGCAGTTGCAGGACCGCCTGCCGGAACTGATGCTGGTCGACATCGAGATGCCGCGCATGGACGGCTTCGACTTGACCCGCAACGTGCGCGGCGACGAACGCACCAAAGAGATCCCGATCATCATGATCACCTCGCGTTCGGCGGACAAGCACCGCAACTACGCGCTGCAGCTGGGCGTGAATGCCTACTTCGGCAAGCCGTTCCAGGAAGACATCCTGCTCGGCGCCATCGCCGGCCTGCTGCCTCAACGGGCATAAGGCCCGCGGCGCCGGACAACAGGGCAGGCCTTAGCGCCTGCCCTTTTTTATCTGAACGAATGCGATTGCTCAAGTTATCTGCTGCGCTGCTTGCGGTCCTTTTCCTGCTTGGCTGCGGCCTGGTCGTTGCCGCAGGCTCCAATGACAAGCTGGCCGAGGCCGACGTGATTGTTGTGCCGGGCAACACCGTGGCGCCCGACGGGACGCCGAGTCCAAGGCTGCAGGCGCGGCTTGACGCAGCGCTGGCGTTGTATCGCGATCATCGGGCCACGTTCATCTTTGTCAGCGGAGGACTGGGCAAGGAAGGCTTTGACGAGGCGGTAGTCATGGCGGCCTACCTTGCCAGGCAGGGCGTGCCAGCGGCCGCCATCGTCATCGACAGCCAGGGCCTGGACACCAAGGCGACTGCCACGAACGCTGCTGCGTTCATGCGCGCCAAGGGCTTGCAGACGGCGCTCGTTGCGACGCAATACTTCCACGTGCCGCGCACCAAGCTTGCCCTCGAGCGTGCCGGCGTTCGCGTCGTCGGGCATAGCCACGCGCGCTACGCCGAGCTGCGCGACTTTTACTCGATTCCGAGGGAGGTCGTGGGTTATGTCGCTTATTTCTTGACGACTTCGTAGCGCTCCAGCGTGCGCTTGCGCGCTTCGTCGTGGTCGACGATCGGGTTGCGCGGCAGGTGGACTTCTTTCGCCGGCAGGCCCGCCAGGTGCGGCAGGTAGCGCTTGATGAATTTCCCCTCCGGGTCGAACTTTTGCGACTGCGTGACGGGGTTGAATATGCGGAAGTAGGGCTGGGCATCGCAGCCTGATGACGACGCCCATTGCCAGCCGCCGTTGTTGGCTGCAAGGTCGAAATCATTGAGGTGCAGTGCGAAATAGGCTTCGCCGCGGCGCCAGTCGATGCCCAGGTCCTTGCACAGGAAGGACGCCACCACCATGCGCAGGCGATTGTGCATGTAGCCGGTGCGGTTTATCTGCAGCATGGCCGCGTCCACCAGCGGATAGCCGGTGCGTCCCTCGCACCAGGCAGCAAACAGCTCGTCGGCTGTGGGGCCGGTTTCCCATTCGATCTTGTCGTAGGCGGGCTTGAAGGCACCTTCCACTACATGCGGGTTGTGGAAAAGGACCTGCATGTAGAACTCGCGCCAGATCAGCTCCGACAGCCAGACGGCACCGCCTTCGCCTGCAGCACCGCGCGCCGACATGGCCATCACGGTGCGCACCAGGTGGCGGATCGACACGGTGCCAAAGCGCAGGTGCATCGACAAATAGGACGGCCCCTTGACTGCCGGGTAATCGCGCGCAACGCCGTAATCGGCAATGCGGCCAAGGAAGTCGTCGAACAGCTGCGGGCCGTTGCCGATGCCCAGATCGTGCAGGTTGGTGCGCTCGAAGCCGATTTCGGCCAGCGACGGCAGCATGCTGCGGCCCGGCGCAAAGCGTCCAGGCTGGCGCGCGCTCCCAGGTTCCACGGTCCACGGCGCCAGCACCGAGGGATCGGCCTCCAGCTTGCGCAGCCAGGCGTTCTTGTAAGGCGTGAATACGGAAAACGGCTGCCCGGCTTGCGTGAGCACTTCGTCGCGCTCGAATACCACCTGGTCCTTGCAGGTGCGCAGCTCGCGCCCGGCAGCGCGCAGGCTGCGGGCAACGGCCGCGTCGCGCGCGATGGCGGCCGGCTCATAGTCGTGGTTGGCAAAAACAACATCCACGGCGAGCTCAGCGGCGAGCTGCGGAATTGCTGTTTCGGCAAGACCGTGCCGTACGATCAGGTGCCCGCCGGCCGCTTCCAGTTCAGCAGCAAGTGCCGCCAGCGTATCGTGGATGAACTCGACGCGCCGGTCAGCCGCAGGCAGCGCATCCAGGATGGCGCGGTCAAAAATAAAGGCAAAGTACACTGTCCCGGCAGAGGCCAGCGCGTGATGCACAGCGGCATGATCGAACAAGCGGAGGTCGCGGCGCAACCAGACAAGGGCGTTTTTCATGGCTGGATCAGCAATTCATAGTAAACTGTGGGTATATCCGGCAGTTGCAGCGCGGATATTACAGTAAAGAACTCTTAACAGTCCTGCATAGAGAGCAATCATGAAAAAAGTCAAATTGACCAGAAGCATGCCTGTGCCGGGATTGTTACCGGAAACTAGTGAACTGAAGGAGCTAAAGGCGCCTATGACTGCCCCTGCGCTCAACCTGGCAAATCATTTCCTGATTGCCATGCCATCCATGCAAGACCCGATCTTTGGCGGCACGGTCGTGTATGTATGCGAACACAATGAAAACGGCGTGCTGGGCGTCGTGATCAACAAACCTACCGATATGACCATGGAAGTGCTGTTCGACCGGATCGACCTCGAAGTGTCGTCGGCCGCCGAGCGCCACCTGGAATCGGAGCCGATCATGTTCGGCGGCCCGGTGCAGGATGACCGTGGTTTCGTGCTGCATACTCCGGGCGCGCACTATTCGTCTTCGCTGACAGTGACCAATGACGTGGCCTTCACCACCTCGATCGACGTACTGGAAGCCGTGGCCCGTGGCCAGGGGCCGGAGCGCATGATGGTGTCGATCGGCTACGCGGGCTGGAGCCCGGGCCAGCTGGAAGACGAACTGGCACGCAATGGCTGGCTGACCGTGGCCGCCGATCCGCGCATCGTGTTCGATGTGCCGATCGAGGACCGCTACCAGGCTGCCATCAAGCTGCTGGGCTTCGACCCCCTGATGCTTAACTCTGAAGCGGGTCATGCATAGTCCGGAAACTGTTTTAGGCTTCGACTTCGGCATCAAACGCGTTGGTGTCGCAATGGGAAACACAATGATCGGCCAGGCCACCCCCCTGGCCGTCATTCAATCCACCGTCAACGATGCTCGCTTCGCCGAGATCAAGGCCCTGATCGATAAATGGGGCCCAACCAGGCTGGTTGTGGGCCTGCCTTTCCACCCGGACGGGGCAGAGCACGAAATGACTGCGCGCTGCCGCAAGTTCGCCAACCAGCTGAACGGCCGCTTCAATCTTCCCGTGGTGCTGGTCGACGAGCGCTACTCGTCTGCAATGATTGCCGCCAAGCGCGGCGAAATCATCGACGACCGTGCCGCCGCCATCATCCTCCAACAATACTTTGACGAATATGTCCCACACTGATCCCCAACAGCTTGACGCCGAAGCGCTGTACGCCAGCCTGCTCGAGCAGGTCAAGGCCGGCATTGCCGGCGCCAACGAGCCGGCCATCGTCGGCATTCATTCGGGCGGCGCCTGGATCGCCGAGCGCCTGGCCAAGGACCTGAACCTCACCGCGCGCCTGGGCGTGCTGGACGTGTCCTTCTACCGCGACGACTACGCGAAGAAAGGCTTGCCGGCCGAAGTGAAACCGACCCATATCGGCTTCGACGTCAACGGCGCCACCATCGTGCTGGTGGACGATGTGCTCTACACCGGCCGCACTACCCGTGCCGCCATCAATGAATTGTTCGACTACGGCCGCCCGGCGCGCATCATGCTTGCCTCGCTGGTGGATCGTGGCGAACGCCAGTTGCCGGTGGCGGCCGATTTCGTGGCGGCCCACACCCGCTGCGCGGCCGGCCAGGCGCTGCGCCTGCAGCAAACCGGCGACGGAAAGTTTTCCCTGACTCTTGAACAGAACCATGCTTAATCCGCAACTCAACAAACACGGCGAGCTTCAGCACCTGCTGACGACCGAGGGCCTGCCCAAGGCCATCATCAACCAGATCCTCGATACCGCCTCCTCTTTCGTGTCCGTGTCGGACCGCGAAGTGAAGAAGGTCCCGCTGATGCGCGGCAAAAGCGTGTTCAACCTGTTCTTCGAGAATTCCACCCGTACCCGCACTACCTTCGAGATCGCGGCCAAGCGCCTGTCGGCCGACGTGATCAACCTGAATATCGCGGCCTCCTCCGCCAGCAAGGGCGAATCCCTGCTGGACACCATCGACAACCTGTCGGCCATGCATGCCGACATGTTCGTGGTGCGCCATTCGCAATCGGGGGCGCCTTACCTGATCGCCAAGCACCTGCAGGACACGAAGCAGAACCACGTGCACGTGGTGAACGCGGGCGACGGCCGCCACGCGCACCCGACGCAAGGCCTGCTGGACATGTACACCATCCGCCACTACAAGAAGGACTTCACCAACCTGCGCGTGGCAATCGTGGGCGACATCCTGCACAGCCGCGTGGCCCGTTCCGACATCCACGCCCTGACTACGCTGGGCGTGCCGGAAATCCGCGCCATCGGCCCGCACACCCTGCTGCCGGGCGGCCTGGAGCAACTGGGCGTGCGCACCTTCACCAACATGGATGAAGGGCTCAAAGACGTGGATGTGATCATCATGCTGCGCCTGCAGAACGAGCGCATGAGCGGCGCGCTGCTGCCGTCGGCCGGCGAATACTTCCGCGCTTACGGCCTGACGCCTGAGCGCCTGGCGCTGGCCAAGCCGGACGCCATCGTGATGCACCCGGGCCCGATGAACCGCGGCGTGGAGATCGACTCCGCCGTGGCTGACGGCCCGCAAGCGGTGATCCTGTCGCAGGTCACCTTTGGTATCGCAGTCCGCATGGCGGTGATGAGCATCCTGGCAGGCACGCAAGCATAAAAATGAACGTACTTATCCAAAACGGCCGACTGATCGATCCGGCCAACAAGATCGATTCCAAGCAAGACCTGTACATCGTGGACGGCAAGGTTGCCGCGATCGGCAGCGCGCCGGCCGGCTTCAAGGCCGACCGCACTATCGACGCCGCCGGCAAGGTGGTGGCGCCGGGGCTGGTCGACCTGTCCGCGCGCCTGCGCGAGCCGGGTTTCGAATACAAGGCCACGCTGAAATCGGAAATGCAGGCGGCAGTGCAGGGCGGTGTGACTTCCCTGGTGTGCCCGCCCGACACCGACCCTGTGCTCGACGAGCCGGGCCTGGTGGAAATGCTGAAACACCGCGCGCGCGGCCTGAACCAGGCCCACGTGCATCCGCTGGGCGCACTGACCCACGGCCTGAAAGGCGAAGCGCTGACCGAGCTGGTGGAACTGACCGGCGCCGGCTGCATCGGCTTCTCGCAGGCCGAGACCCCGATCAAGGACACCACCGTGCTGCAGCGCGCGATGCAGTACGCGGCCACCTTCGGCTTCACAATCTGGCTGCGCCCGCAGGACGCCTGGATCGGCCGCGGCGGGGTAGCCCACAGCGGCCCGCTGGCTTCGCGCCTGGGCCTGTCCGGCGTGCCGGTGATGGCGGAAACCATCGCCCTGCACACCATCTTCGAATTGATGCGCTCGACCGGCGCCAAGGTCCACCTGTGCCGCATGTCCTCGGCTGCGGGCCTGGAACTGGTGCGCGCCGCCAAGGCTGAAGGCTTGCCGATCACCTGCGACGTCGGCGCGCACCACGTGCACCTGACCGATGCCGACATCAACTTCTTCGATTCCAACGCCCGTGTCGACCCGCCATTCCGCACCCAGCGCGACCGCGAAGCGATCCGCGCCGGCCTGCTGGACGGCACCATCGATGCCATGTGCTCGGACCATACGCCATGCGACGATGATGAAAAGCTGCTGCCATTCGGTGAAGCTTCGCCCGGCGCGACCGGCCTGGAACTGCTGCTGTCGCTGGCCATCAAATGGGCTGACGACTATGCCGCAGCGCATGGCAGGGAAGAGGCACTGTCGCGTGCCATTGCACGCGTCACCACCGACGCCGCACGTGTCGCCGGCCTGGCGCAAGCCGGCCAGCTGGGCGTAGGCAGCGTGGCCGACGTTGTCGTGTTCGACCCGGCCGCGCGCTGGACCGTCGAGGGCGGCGCACTGGCCAGCCAAGGCAAGCACACGCCTTTCCTCGGCTACGAGCTGGCCGGCCAGGTAGAGGCGACCATCGTAGCGGGGCACGTGGCGTATGAACGCAACGCCAGCTAATCCCCCAGCCAGGCGCAACCTCGACTGGCGCCTGGTGCTGCGCATCGGCCGCATGGTGCTGCATCTGCTGGCCGGCATGGCCACTTGCGCCTTCGTCTTCCCCTTCATCGGGACGGAAAAGCGCAACGGCCATATCCGCCGCTGGTCGCGCCAGCTGCTCGCTATCTGCAACGTCAGCGTGCAGATGACGCCTGGCAGCGCGGCACCGCTGGAGCAGGGCATGATCGTCTGTAACCACATTTCGTGGCTGGACATCTTCGTCATCAATGCGCTGTACCCATGCCGTTTCGTGGCCAAGTCGGAAATCCGTGACTGGCCGCTGGCCGGCTGGCTGGTGGCGAAGGCAGGCACGGTGTTCATCGCGCGCGGCAACAAGCGCGAGCTGCGCAATATCTTCAAGGGCCTGGTGCACGCCCTGCAGGAAGGCCAGCGCGTGGCTTTCTTCCCGGAAGGCACGACGGCTGCCCAGGGCACGCTGCTGCCTTTCCATGCCAACCTGTTCGAGGCGGCAGTGGACGGCAAGGTGCTGGTGCAGCCGTTCGCCCTGTCCTATGTTGACGCCGCGGGCCAGCCGCATTCCTCGGTCGACTTCATCGGCGACATGACGTTCGTGCAAAGCGTGATCAATATCCTCGATGGCAAGCCGGTACGGGCGCGCCTGGCCGTGCTGGAGGCGATGCCGGGCGAGGGGGCGCACCGCCGCGACCTGGCTGCGGCGACCCACGCTGCCATCGGCGCCGCGCTGGGCATCGTGCCGGAGACGGAATCTTTACAGGAGCAATCAGCATGACCAGGATCAGTGTGCTGGCAGCCTGCCTGCTGTTGGCGGCCTGCAGCGGCGACACCTTCACCAATGCCAAGACCCTGCGCACGCAGGCGACGGAAAGCCTGGCGCAGAAGAACTTTGGCATCGCGGCCGACAAGGCGTATGCCGCTACGCTGAAGGCGCCGAAAGAGGCGGAGTCCTACTTCCTGCTGGCGCAGGCCCAGGCGCAATTAGGCCGCAAGAATGCCGCCATGGCGTCGCTGGAGACGGCGATCGTCAACGGCTTCACGGACGAAGAAGCGATCAAGGGCAGCGCCAACCTGGAACCGCTGCGCAAGTCGGAAGCGTACAAGGAACTGATGGCTGCCACGTTTGCGCCGGCAGCGGCGGCGCCGGCCGAAGGCGAGGCGCCCGCCGTGGCGGAAGGCGGGGGTGAAGCGGGCAAGGCCGACAGCCACCCGCCGGCCCAGTCCCAAGCGCAGGCATCGGCCCCAGCCGAAGGCACGTCGAAGCACTAAATCGTCCGGTACTCCGGGCAATCCACTTGCAGCAGGCTGCGGTCGTCGAGGCAGACGGCCGACAGCTTGCCGCCCCAGACGCAGCCGCTGTCGAGCGCGATCAGGCGCGGCATGATGCGCAGGCCCAGCGCCGACCAGTGGCCGAACACCACGGTGGTATCGCTGGTGCGGCGGCCCGGCACTTCGAACCACGGCATCAGGCCGGTCGCCGGATCGGCATGCGCCGATTCCTTCATCTTGAAATCCATCACCCCGTCGGCAGTGCAGAAGCGCATGCGGGTCAGTGCGTTGACGATGCAGCGCAGGCGCGCGGCGCCGCTCAGGTCATCGCTCCAGCGGTCCGGCTGGTTGCCGTACATCTCGCGCAAGAAGCCGACCCATTCGTCGCCGCGCAGCGCTGCTTCCACCTCGCCGGCCAGCGCCATGGCCTGTTCCGCGGTCCATTGCGGCAGCACGCCGCCATGCACCAGCAGGTGGCCAAGGCGCATGATGGCCATCGGGCGCAGGCGCAGCCAGTGCAGCAGCGCTTCGCGGTCGGCCGCAGCCAGGATGTGCTCAATTGTGTCGGAACTCGACTCGGGCCGGATGCCGTTGGCTACCGCCAGCAGGTGCAAGTCGTGGTTGCCCAGCACGGCGTCGATGCGGCCATCGCTGCCCTGGCTCAGGGCCTGCACATAGCGCAGGGTGGACAGCGAATCGGGGCCGCGGTTGATCAAGTCGCCGCAAAAGAGGATGGCGGGCGGTTCATTTCCAGCGGCATGTTCGGTGTCCAGGATCTTTTCGACCAGGGTGACCGTCTCGCCATGGCAACCCTGCAGGTCGCCCACTACATAAGTTTTCATCCCACTAGGATAACGCATGATCGCCAGCACCGGCGATACGCAGAGGCTGTCCAAGTAAAAGTATCATTTGGTAAGTAAATACCTTAGACGCAACGCTCTCGGCTAGAATTTCCCGTCCCATAGCGCGCATACGGTACAATCGCCGCTTAGCGCCCGAGCAATCTTTCTTGCTGCGCTGCGATAAGGGCGGCTGGCTCACTATACTGATAAGAACTAATGTTTTCCTTCCTCGTGAGCTTTTTCACGTCCGCACTCCTGACCCTGTGGGTCATCAAGGAAGTGCGCTTGCATGGACCCGCCCTGGACACCGACTTCGGCGGCGTGCAAAAAGTGCATGTCCATCACGTGGCCCGCATTGGCGGCCTCTCGATTTTTCTGGCAGTTGCGCTGAGTGCCTGCGTTTCGGTCTGGCGCGTTCCCGTGATGACCAGCTGGATGCTATCGCTGATCATGTGCGCCTTGTTTGCCTTCCTCGGCGGCATTGTCGAAGACTATACCGGCAAGGTCAGCGCGCGCCGGCGCCTGCTGCTGACCATGTTTGCCGCCTTGCTTGCCTATTTCCTGATGGATGCGCGGATTGACCGTATCGACTGGATGTGGTCGACCACGCCGCTGCCTTATCTGTGGCTGACGCTGCCGCTGACGGTGCTGGCGGTTGCCGGCATTGCCAACGCCGTCAATATCATCGACGGTTTTAATGGCCTGGCCAGCGTGGTAACGATCTGCATGTTGCTGTCGCTGGGTTATGTCGCGCTGCAGGTCAACGATATGTTCGTGCTGGTGGCGGCATTGATGGTGGCTGGCGCCACTGCCGGTTTCCTGATCTGGAATTACCCGGTCGGGCTGATATTCCTGGGCGATGGCGGTGCCTACTTTATTGGATTTATGCTGGGCGAATTGGCCCTGTTGCTAGTAATGCGCAATCCTCAAGTTTCTACTTGGTATGCCGTATTGCTTTTAATTTATCCCACCTTTGAAACCCTGTTCAGCGTATATCGCCGTTTCTTCATTCGCGGCACCTCGCCGGCCATGCCTGACGGTATTCACTTGCACAGCCTGATTTTCCGACGCGTGGTGCAGTGGGCGGTGGGCCGCAAGGATGCGCGGGCCCTGGTGCGACGCAATTCCATGACGTCGCCCTACCTGTGGATGTTTTCGCTGATGGCAGTGATTCCCGCTACGGTATTCTGGCGCTATACCTGGGTGCTGATGCTGTTCTGCCTGTTATTTATTGCGAGTTATGTCTGGCTATATGCACGTATTGTCAGATTTAAAGCGCCGCGCTGGATGATTCGACATAAGAAAAGCCGATAAGCCGATTTCGTGTATATTCCCAAATATCGAAATCTATTAAAGGACAAGAGATGGATCTGTCGAATTTGTCGTCCCCTGAATTGCGCAGCCTGCAGGAACAAATTAAGCGCGAATTAAAGCAGCGCGAAGGCATGGATAAGCAAAAGGCGCGCGACCAGATATTCGCCATCGCCCAGCAAGCCGGCGTGCCGCTCAAGGAATTGCTGGTGGGCTTCCCAGGCACCCGCAACAAGGGCGGCAAAGTCGAGGCGCGCTATCGCAATCCTGCCAATGCTACCGAACAATGGACCGGCCGCGGCCGCCAGCCTAAATGGGTCAAGGAATGGCTTGAGGGCGGCAAATCGATGGACGACCTGCGCATCTGAACCGAATCTTTTTAATATTTGTCTTTCTCACTTCTATGGTTGCTCTCTCTAAATCAATTTTCAAGGCATACGATATCCGCGGCATCATCGGTAAAACCCTGGACGAAGGCGTGGCGCGTTCCGTCGGCCATGCTTTTGGCCTGGCTGCGGCTGCGAAGGGAGAGCGCAGCGTGGTGATCGGCCGCGACGGCCGCCTGTCCGGCCCGAGCCTGATCGCAGCCTTGTCGCAGGGCCTGCAGGCCGCAGGCGTCGATGTGATCGACCTGGGTGTGGTGGCCACGCCGATGGTGTACTTCGGTACCCAGGTGCTCGACACCCGTTCCGGCATCATGGTGACCGGCAGCCATAACCCGCCGGACTATAACGGCTTCAAAATGGTGCTGAAGGGCGAGGCAATCCATGGCGATTCCATTACCGCCCTGTACCACGCCATCGAAGCGGGCTTGCAGCCGGCAGCGGATGCCGGCAAGTACAGCACCTGCGATATCCGTGAGCAGTACCTGCAGCGCATCATCGGCGACGTGAAGATTGCACGCCCGATCAAGATTGCCGTCGACTGCGGCAACGGCGTGGCCGGCGCATTCGCTGGCGACCTGTATCGCGGCATGGGCTGCGAGGTGGTCGAGCTGTTCTGCGAAGTGGACGGCACTTTCCCGAACCACCATCCAGACCCGGCGCATCCGGAAAACCTGCAGGACCTGGTCAAGGCGCTGCAGCAGACCGATGCTGAAATCGGCCTGGCCTTCGACGGCGATGGCGACCGCCTCGGCATCGTGACCAAGGACGGCCAGATCATCTACCCGGACCGCCAGCTGATGCTGTTTGCGGAAGACGTCCTGAGCCGTAACCCGGGCGAACAAATCCTGTACGACGTGAAATGCACGCGCCACCTTGCGGCGTACATCGAAAAAGCGGGCGGCAAGCCGCTGATGTGCAAGACCGGCCACTCGCTGGTGAAGGCCAAGCTGAAGGAAACCGGTGCTCCGCTGGGCGGCGAAATGAGCGGCCACGTCTTCTTCAAGGACCGCTGGTACGGCTTCGACGATGGCTTGTATGCCGGCGCGCGCATGCTGGAAATCCTGACGCGCCATGCAGACCCTTCCGCGGTGCTGAACGCGCTGCCCAAGTCGGACAGCACGCCGGAATTGCAGCTGCAACTGAACGAAGGCGAAAATTACGCGCTGATGGCCAAGCTTGCGGCCGAAGCCAAATTCCCGGGCAATGAGCGCGTCATCGATATCGACGGCCTGCGCGTGGAATATGCCGACGGCTTTGGGCTGGCACGCTCCTCGAACACCACGCCGGTGATCGTGATGCGCTTCGAGGCCGAATCGCCGGCCGCGCTGGCGCGCATCCAGGGCCAGTTCCGCGAAGTGATCCTGGCTGCCAAGCCGGACGCGCAGCTCCCGTTCTAAATGAATATCCTGCTGGTGCGCGTCTCATCGCTTGGAGACGTGCTGCACAATATGCCCATCGTGGCCGACATCAAGCGCCACTTCCCGGATGCGAACATCGACTGGGTGGTGGAGGAGGGCTATGTCAGCCTGGTGCGCCTGAACCCGATGGTGCGCAATATCCTGCCGTGGGGCCTGCGCCGCTGGCGCAAGAGCCTGGGCAAGAAGGAGACGCGCGCCGAGATCGGCGCCTTCTTCCGCAAGCTGCGCGAAGTGGAATACGACTACGTGTTCGACACCCAGGGCCTGCTCAAGACCGGCATCATCATGGGCGCCGCGCGCGGCAAGAACAAGGTTGGCCTGGCCAACGGCAGCGAAGGTTCGGGCTACGAAGGCATCTCGCGCATCTTCCACAGCAAGAGCATCCCGCTCGACCCGCGCACGCATGCGGTCGCGCGCGGCCGCCTGGTAGTGGGGGCCGCGCTGGGGTTCAAGGTCGATTATCCGGCCGACTTCGGCCTGCCCGAAGTTCCAGCCAGCGAGCCGCGCCCGCAATGGATGGGGGAGGCGCCTTACGCCGTGTTCTTCCATGGCACGGCACGCGATGCCAAGAAATGGGCGCCGGCCAACTGGATTGAGCTGGGCAAGGCGCTGGCGCCGATGCCTGTGCTGCTGCCATGGGGCTCGGACAAGGAAAAGGCCGAAGCGGAAGCACTGGCTGCCGGCATTCCGAACGCCCGCGTGCTGCCAAAGCTTTCGATGGCCGACGCCGTCATGCTGGCGCGCCGCGCTGCGCTGGCGGTGGGCGTGGATACCGGCCTGACCCACATCGCTGCTGCTTTCTCGCGCCCGGTAGTGGAAATCTACGCCGACTCGCCGCGCTGGAAGACGGAAGGCAACTGGTCGCCGCGCATCATCAACCTTGGCGACAAAGGCTCGCCGCCCGGCGTGGCCGAAGTGCTGGCTGCGGCCAGGAGCCTGCTCTGAACATGCGACTCTTTTACACATTCATGTGGTGGCTGGCTTTGCCGCTGGTGCTAGGCCGCTTGTGGTGGCGCGGCCGCAAGGAGCCGGGTTACCGCCAGCACTGGGGCGAGCGCCTTGGCATGTATGGCGCGCGCGCAGCCAACGACGAACCGGCCACGATCTGGGTGCACGCGGTGTCGGTCGGCGAGACACGCGCGGCCGAGCCGCTGGTCGATGCGCTGTTGAAGAAATATCCGCAGGCGCGCATCGTCCTGACCTGCATGACGCCGACTGGCCGTGCTACCGGCAAGAGCCTGTTCGGCAAGCATGGTGCCCGTGTGGTGCAGTCTTACCTGCCGTACGATATGCCGCTGCTGGTGGCGCGCTTCATCCGCCATTTCGAGCCGCGCATCTGCATCCTGATGGAGACGGAAGTGTGGCCGAACCTGATCCTGCAATGCCAGCGGGACAGGGTGCCGGTAGTGCTGGCCAATGCGCGCCTGAGCGAGCGTTCGCTGGGCAAGGCGCAGCGCTTCGGCAAGGTGATACGCGACGCGGCGCAGGGCATTACCCTGGTAGCAGCCCAGACTGAAGCCGATGCCTTGCGCATCCGCGAGCTGGGCGCCAGCAATGTGAGCGTGACCGGCAGCATCAAGTTCGACGTCGTGATCCCGCAAGCGGCATTGGCGACCGGCGCGCAACTGCGCCAGCAGTTTGGCGTGCGGCCGGTCTTCCTGTGTGCCAGTACGCGCGAAGGCGAAGAGGGCATGATCCTGGAAGCCTTCCTGGCTGCGCGCGCGTCGCTGCCGCAAGACGTGCTGCTGCTGATCGTGCCGCGCCATCCGCAGCGTTTCGATGAAGTGGCGGCAATGGTGACTGAACGCGGCCTGTCGCTGCAGCGCCGTTCGGAACTGGCCGGACCCGGCGCCAGCGTCGCCCCTTCCACCGATGTGGTGCTGGGCGATTCGATGGGCGAAATGTTCGCTTACTACTCCGCTTGCGACCTGGCCTTCATCGGCGGCAGCCTGCAGCCGCTGGGCGGCCAGAACCTGATCGAACCGGCTGCACTGGGCAAGCCGATCATCGTCGGCGAGCACACTTTCAACTTCGCGCAAGCAACGGAAGACTGCCTGCAGCAAGGCGGGGCCGTGCGCGTGCCGAACAGCGATGGCCTGATGCACCAGGCGGCGCGCCTGCTGGCCGACAGCGCGGCGCGCGGCGCCATGGGGGCGCATGCGCTGACCTTCGCCAACACCCACCGCGGCGCCACCGCGCGCACGATTGCATTGCTTCCTGATTTGAAGTGACAAATGTCATGACGAAGTCATGGCATTCCGTTCTGGCGAGCAGTGCCTGCAAGCCGGATACTGCGTTCACCTGAATACAAGGAGACCGCAATGCTAAAACTGTTAGTTGCCGCCAGCCTGGCCTGTGCCCTGCCTGCCATGGCAGCCGAAACTACCCTGATCAAGGATGTCCGCGTTTTCGACGGCCAGAAAGTGCATGCCAAGCGCAGCGTGCTGCTGGAAGGCGGCAAGATCGCCAGCGCAGATTTCAAGGGCAAGGCGCCTGCAGGCACCAAGGTGGTTGAGGGCGCCGGACGCACGCTGATGCCGGGCCTGATCGATTCCCATACCCACAGCTTCCAGCACTTCGAACTGCCGCTGGTGTTCGGTGTGACCAGCGAGCTCGATATGTTCACCGCCGTGCCGCTGCTGCAGGAAATGAACAGCCGCATGCAGCGCGGCGAGAACAAGGACCGTCCGGACATCATCTCGGCCGGCGTGCTTGCCACCGTACCGGGCGGCCACGGTACCGAGTACGGCATGCCTATCCCGACCCTGACCAAGCCGGAAGAAGCCCAGTCCTGGGTCGATGCCCGCCTTGCCGAAGGCTCGCACTTCATCAAGATCGTGATGGAGCCAGGCCGGCCAGGCCACCCCACGCCAAGCCTGGACCGTGCTACCGTGAAGGCGCTGATCGTGGCCGCGCACAAGCGTGGCAAGCTGGCCGTGGTGCACATCTCCAATCCGGACGATGCCCGTGCTGCGCTGGAGGACGGCGCCGACGGCCTGGTACACCTGTTCAACGGCGATTCAATTGCGGAGGCCGACCTGAAGTCCTTCGTCAAGCTGGCGCGTGATCGCAAAGCCTTTATCATCCCGACCTTCAGCGTGCTGGAAAGCGTATCCGGCCTGAAGGAGAAGGATGTATTGGAAGACAAGCAGATGATGGCCCTGTTGACGAGCGACCAGATCGCGCCGCTGAATTCCCCCTACGGTAAAAAGGAAGCGCCGCAGCGCCTGAACGCAACCAAAGCGGTAGTCGCCGCGTTGCGCACGGCCGGGGTGCCGGTGCTGGCCGGCACTGATGCAGGCAACGGCGGAACCCAGGCAGGCGCCAGCTTGCACCACGAACTGCTCTCCCTGACCGAGGCCGGGCTGACACCGCTGGAAGCCTTGCGCGCGGCCACGTCGGTGCCGGCAAAGGCTTTCCACCTGGCTGACCGCGGCACGATTGCCAAAGGCGCCAAGGCGGACCTGGTGCTGGTCGACGGCGATCCGAGCCAGGATATCAAGGCTACCCGCAATATCGTCGAAGTCTGGAAGGATGGCGCCATCGTGTCGCCACGCCGCAAGGCGCAGCAGGAATTGGTGGCCAAGGACCTGAGCACGCCGAAAGGCGCGCCGGTGGCGCTGCCGGCAGATGGCATGATCAGCCTGTTCAGCAAGGAAAAGCTGGCCAGCCCGTTTGGCACTGGCTGGGTGCCGTCCAACGACGCTTTCCTGGGCGGCAAATCGACCGTGAACCTGGAGTATGCGGGCGAGAATGCGGTCAGCGTCAAGGCCAGCGTGCAGCAGGGCTTCGCCTTCCCATGGGCCGGCATCGCTTTCGTGCCGGGCAGCCAGCCTTTCCAGGCTGCCAACCTGAGCGCCGCCAAGACCTTGCGCTTCCGCGTCAAGGGCGACGGCCAGGGCTACCAGGTAGGGATCATGCACGGCAGCGCGCGCATTCCGGTCTACCAGCCGTTTGCCGCCGGCGCCGAATGGCAGGAAGTGGCGATGCCGATGGCCAGTTTCGCCGGGGTCGATACCAGTGCAATCACGTTGATCATGTTTAACGCTGGCCCTAAGATTGGCGATTATCAGTTCCAGATCGCCGATGTGCGGCTGACCAACCAGTAAAGGAAACGGGTATGCTCCAGGCAAGGCGTTGGCTAACAGGTCCCTGGGTGCCGCCGCACCTTGGCAAGGCGCCTTACCTGTGGCTGTTGTCGCTGAATTTCTTCCTCTGGAAGTACTTCTACATCAAGCCTACGCTGCTTGAACTGGGCATGCTGCTGCTGTCGATCGCGGTGTTCGTGCCGATGTACCTGGCCAGTTACTGGCTGCGCAACCGGCAGGCGGTGCCACTCTTGCTGGCGACTGTCGTCCTGGGCTTTGCCTGGGCGCCGTTCAACTTTGGCGCCTGTACCTTTTTCATCTTTGCCTGCTCCATGTGTGCGGCGCTGGAACAGCCGCGCCATGCCTACCTGGGCATTGCGCTGGTCTTGTGTGCTGCCTTGCTGGCGGCCCTGACGGTACGGCAGCCGCTGCCATTCCTGCTGCCATCGCTGGCAGTCGGTGCACCGGTCGGCATTGCCAGTGTCATGGATGCACGCGTGCGGCGCTCCCGGCAGCAGTTGATGTGCAAGCAGGAAGAAGTCGAGCATCTGGCCCGCATCGCCGAGCGTGAACGCATTTCGCGCGACCTGCACGATTTGCTGGGGCATACGCTGTCGCTGATCGCGATCAAGGCTGAGCTGGCGGGGCGGCTGCTGGAGCGCGATACCGAGGCGACTGCCAAAGAAATCAAGGATATCGAGGCCACTGCGCGCCATGCCCTGGCCGAGGTGCGCAGCGCCGTTACCGGTTTTCGCCAGACCGGCTTTGCGCAGGAACTGGCGCAGGCGCGCGCTGCGCTGGCCGCGGCCGACGTGACGCTGGACGCCGAGGTGCAGGCTTTCGCCATGCCGGCCACAGCGGAGAACGTGCTGGCTCTGGCCTTACGCGAGGCTGTCACGAATATCTTGCGCCACGCCCGTGCCACGCGCTGCCAGGTCAGTGTGCGGCAGGTGGATGGCCAGATTGTCTGCCATATCCGCGACGATGGGCAGGCGCCGGTCGACCGTGCCGCACTCGAGCGCGGCAACGGGCTGCGCGGCATGCGCGAACGGGTGGCGGCTGCTGGCGGGCGCCTTGCTTTGCGCGCCGAAAGCGGACTGGCGCTGGAGCTGTATTTACCGATGGGAGCTGCTGCATGATCCGCATCCTGATTGCTGAAGACCAGTCGATGGTGCTGGGCGCCCTGGCTGCGCTGCTGAAATTGGAGCCTGACCTCGACGTCGTTGGCCAGGCCCGCAACGGGCAGGAAGCACTGGCGCTGTGCGAAGAGCTGCGGCCCGACATCGTGCTGACCGATATCGAAATGCCGCTCATGACGGGACTGGAGCTGGCCTCGGCGCTGTCCGAACGCAGCGCGCCGGCGCGAGTGGTGATCGTCACCACGTTCGCCCGCTCCGGTTACCTGCGGCGGGCCATGGCAGCAGGCGTGCGCGGCTATTTGCTCAAGGATGCACCCTCTGAATCGCTGGCCTCCGCCATCCGCTGCGTCCATGCCGGCGGCCGTGCCATCGCGCCCGAATTGGCGCTGGAGAGCTGGAGCGGCGGCGAAGACCCGCTCAGCGAACGTGAACGCCAGGTGCTGCGCCTGGCTGGCGAAGGCCGCAGCGGCGCCGACATTGCGAAGCATTTGAGCCTGTCGGAAGGCACGGTGCGCAACTACCTGTCGGAGGCGATCAGCAAGCTCAATGCCGGAAACCGCGTGGAAGCGTTCCGCCTTGCGCGCGAGGCAGGCTGGCTTTAATTTTCCACCACGCCGATCATCGGCCCCAGGCTCGCGCGGTTGTCGTTGCGTCCCAAGGCCGGCGAGTACAGCGAGGAGATCGATCCATCCAGGTACAAGGCGTCGCGGCATTTCAGCGTGTCGCGGAAGTACCTTGCGAAGTCGTAGAGGTTGACCGGGTCCTCGCTGATGACGAAGTGCGCCTTGCCATCAATGGCGCAGATGCCGTTGCGGATATGGACGGAACGGGACGCGGGGTCGAACAGGGGATTGATGGCCCCGTGCGACAGCAGCATCGGGCCGGACTGCGTTGCGATGCGCGCCTTGCCGGCCAGCGCCGGGTAGGCGGCCGATTCCACGACCTGGGCGCCCGTATCCGTGACCAGGAAGACGCCATTTGGCTGCAGGAAGAAGTTGCCTTTGCCGCGCGCCAGGTTCAGCGGGGTGAGCTCGATGCCGTCGGCTACGAACAGGCCAACCGGCGAAAAGTCGGCGTGGTACATGCCGGCATTCATGGCGAACACCAGCCGCTGGCCGCGAGCTGCCAGCGCCGACGCCAGCCGGTCCAGGCGCTTGTAAGGGCGGCCTTGTTCATCGTTGAGAAAGAGCTGCAGGCGTTCACGGGACGGATCGACCGTCACCACGGTAAAGCGAGGTTCTGCCGCGCGCGTCGATGCACAGGCTGCCAGCAAGCCAAGAACGGGAAGGGCGACTGCGGCCGCGAGTACGCGCATCAGGTGAACAGGGGGGGCAGTTCGGCGGCACGCTTGCGCAGCAACTGCTTGGCTTCTTCATATTGTGGATAGATGCGGCCGACATTCGCCCAGAAGCGCGGGCTGTGGTTCATCTCGAGAATGTGGGCAAGTTCGTGCGCCACCACATAATCGACCAGCGGCAGCGAGAAGTGCATCAGCTTCCAGTTCAGGCGGATAGTGCGCTGCGCTGTGCAGGAGCCCCAGCGCGTATCGGCCGAGGACAGCGAGAAGCCGGCATATTGAACGCCCAGGCGCGCCGCATACAGGTCCAGCCGCTGCTGGAACAAGCCTTCCGCCTGCGCCTTGTACCAGTTCTTGACGCGCTCCTTGAGCAACTGCTCGGTGGCGCCTTGCACCAGCCCCATCGACAGTTCCATCGCCACCGGGTCGAACTCGGTGCGGTTGCGGGGCGCCTGATAGAGGCGCAGCGTGATTTCCTCGCCAAGATAAGGCAGCCTGGCGCCGTCATCCCAAACGATGGGCGGCTTTTCCAGGCGCGCAGCGCGGCGCTGGCGGCGCTCATCGAGCTTGGACAGGATCCAGTGCTGCTTGGCGCGGATGGCATTGTCGATATCGGCCAGCGAGCAGCGCTTGGGCGCGGTCACATACAGACCAGTATCGTCGACCGTGAAACCGATCGAGCGGCGCGTGGAGCGCTTCAGCACATATTCCAGGATGTATTCGCCGACAAGCAGTTGTCGCTTGTCCTGGTCGCCGGACAGCGGCGGGGAAGTAGGTTCTGGGCGGCGCAATTGCACCGGAGGGCGCAGCAGGTTCACTGCCGCGGGAGCGGGAACGGGAAACGGGGAAGAAGGCGCGGCCGCTGGCGGCGGCGCCTCCTGTTGCGCTTCAGCCTTTTCGGCTAGCCAGCGCTGTAGGCGTGGGGCGAAATGACGCGCATTTCTGATTCGATCCACTGTTCCACCTGCTCCATCAATTCGTCGGGAGTCTTACCTTCCGACGAAATCGGTTTGCCAACCGACACCGTGACGGTGCCTGGTTTCTTGATAAAGGAATTTTTTGGCCAGCATTCGCCGGAGTTCAGCGCGATCGGCACGACCACTGCGCCGGTTTCGACTGCCAGGCGCGTGCCGCCGCTCTTGTACTTTCCTTGCTGGCCGACCGGAATGCGGGTCCCTTCCGGGAACATAATAATCCATTGACCGTCTTTGAGTCGACGCTTGCCGTGCGCTACAACAGATTTGAATGCGTTCTTGCCTTGCTTGCGGTCGATCGGGATCATGCGCAGCAGCGCGATGCCCCAGCCGAAGAAGGGGATGTACAGGATTTCTTTTTTAAAAACAAACACCAGCGGACGTGGCAGGTTGGCCAACAGGAAGATGGTCTCCCATGCCGACTGGTGTTTGGACAGGATGATGGCCGGGGCATCCGGGAAGTTTTCGTAGCCCTTGAACTGGTAGTTAATACCGCAGATCCACTTGGCGCACCAGACGATGAAAACGTTCCAGCGCGAGGTCACGAAATAGCGTTTGTTGTATGGCAGCGGCGCCGCCAGCATGCAGACTCCAGACCAGATGATGGTGGCAATCACCATCAGAACCATGAACAGGGCGGAACGCAGGAACAGAACGAAATTACGCAACGACGATCTCCAGTCTTACTCGGTTTTCAATATGTGGTCCACAGTGGCCGCCAGGTCGGGGAAAACTTGCGTGCCGGGCGGCAGCCCACCCGTAGCATGGGTCTTCTCGCCCTTGCCCGTCAATACCAGGAAAGGCACGCAGCCGCTGATGAAGCCCGCCTGCAGGTCGCGCAGGGAATCGCCCACGGTCGGCACGCCTTTCAGGCTGATCTCGAAGCGCTTCGAAATTTCCGTGAACATGCCAGGTTTTGGCTTGCGGCAGTCGCAGTTGTCGGCTGCGGCGTGCGGGCAGAAGAAGATGGCGTCGATGTCGGCGCCTACCTGCTGCGCCAGGCGGTGCATCTTCTGGTGGATCGCGTTCAGGGTGTTGATGTCGAAATACTGGCGGGCGATGCCCGACTGGTTCGACGCAATCACCACGCGATAACCCGCCTGGTTCAGGCGGGCGATCGCTTCCAGCGAGCCGGGGATGGGAATCCACTCGTCCGGCGACTTGATGAAGTCAGGCGAATCGTGGTTGATCACGCCATCCCGGTCCAGGATGATCAGCTTGGTCGGCTGGGTCTGAGGCATGTCAGGCCGCCAGCTTCGAAATGTCGGCCACGCGGTTCATCATGCCGTGCAGGGAGGACAGCAGCGCCAGGCGGTTGTTGCGCAGGGCGATATCTTCGGCCATGACCATCACGTCGTTGAAGAAGGCATCGACTTCTTCCTTCAGCTGCGCCAGGGTCTTGAGAGTGGCGCTGAAGTCGCCCTTGGCCCATGCTGCGTCGACTTCCGGCGCTACGCGGTCCATGGCGGCGTGCAGGGCTTTCTCGGCCGCGTCCTGCAGCAGGTCGGCCTTGACGGTGGTGGCCTGTGCCAGCGCTTCCTCGTTCTTCTTCAGGATGTTGGTGATGCGCTTGTTGGCGCCGGCCAGCGAGACAGATTCCGGCAGGGCGGCGAAGGCCTGTACGGCCTCCAGGCGCTGCACGATGTCGTCCAGTCGGTCAGGGTTCTGCGCAACGACTGCTTCGATCTCGTTCACGCTGAAGCCGCGCTCGCGCAGCATGCCGCGCAGGCGGTCCATCATGAAGGCGGTGACTTCGGCAGTCGGGTCCTTGAAGTTCGGCACTGCCACGAATTGCGCGGCGGCGTCGCCCAGCAGCGCGGAGATGGACAGCGGCAGGCGCTTTTCCACCAGCATGCGCAGCACGCCCAGGGCGTGGCGGCGCAGCGCGAACGGGTCCTTGTCGCCGGTTGGCTGCAGGCCGATGGCCCAGATGCCGACCAGGGTTTCCACCTTGTCTGCCAGCGCGACGGCGGTGCCGGTAGCGGTCGAAGGCAGGTTGTCGCCGGCGAAGCGCGGCTGGTAGTGCTCGGAAGCGGCCAGCGCGACTTCTTCGTGCTCGCCGTCGTGGCGGGCATAGTAGGTACCCATGATGCCTTGCAGCTCAGGGAATTCGCCCACCATATCGGTCAGCAGGTCGGCCTTGGACAGGCGTGCGGCGCGTTCGGCCAGGGCCTTGTCGCCACCCAGGCGGCCGGCGATGGCGGCAGCCAGCGAGGTGACGCGCTCGGAGCGTTCGGCCTGCGTGCCCAGCTTGTTGTGGTAGACCACGTTCTTCAGCAGCGGCAGGCGCGATTCCAGCGACTTCTTCTTGTCCTGCTCGAAGAAGAATTTGGCGTCGGACAGTCGCGGGCGCACCACGCGCTCGTTGCCGCCGATGATGGCTGCCGGGGTGTCGGTCGCGATGTTCGATACGATCAGGAAGCGCGAACGCAGCTTGCCATTGGCGTCGGTCAGGGCGAAGTACTTCTGGTTGGTCTGCATGGTGAGGATCAGGCATTCCTGCGGCACGGCCAGGAATTCTTCCTCGAAATGGCATTCATACACCACCGGCCATTCGACCAGGGAAGCTACTTCTTCCAGCAGCGCTTCCGGCATCAGCACCTGGTCGGCGCCGGCTTTCTGCAGCAGTGCGGTGCGGATGGCGTCTTTGCGCGCGTCGAAGCCGGCGACCACTTTGCCGGCATCGGCCAGGGTGGCGGCATACGCCTCGGCGTTGGCAACGGTGACTTCGCGCTTGCCCGGTGCAGTCAGGAAGCGGTGGCCTTCAGTCTTGTTCGATGCGGTCAGGCCCAGCAGGGTCAGTGGCAGCACGTCGGCGCCATGCAGGGCGATCAGCGCGTGGGCGGGGCGCACGAACTGCACAGTCTCGCCGTCCGGGCGCTGGTAGCTCATGACCTTGGGGATAGGCAGCTTGGCAATGGTTTCTTCCAGCGCGGCTTGCGCGCCAACCTGCAGGGCGGAGCCGGCGGCCAGCTTGGTGTAGAAGAAGCTTTCTGCCTTGCCGTCCTGGGCGCGCTCCATGTCGGCCACGGCAATGTGGGCCAGGCCCATGGCGGCCAGCTTCTTGGTCAGCGGCGCGGTCGGGTTGCCGTCGGCGTCCAGCGCGATGGCGACCGGCAGGATTTTTTCACGCACTTGCTTGTCCGGCGAGGTGGCGCGCACCTTGGTGATCGACACGGCCAGGCGGCGCGGGGTGGCGTAGGTGGTGGCGACGCTGTCTTCCTCCAGGAAGTCGCGCGATTTCAGGCCGTTGACGATGCCCGCGGCGAAAGCGGCGCCCAGCTTGGACAGGGCTTTCGGCGGCAGTTCTTCGGTCAGCAGTTCGATGAGCAGGGTCTGATTCATGTTCGGTATTCTTTTATTTGGCGACCATCGGGAAGCCGAGGCGTTCGCGGGACTCGTAGTAGGCCTGGGCGACCATGCGCGACAGGTTGCGCACGCGGCCGATGTAGGCGGCGCGCTCGGTCACGGAAATGGCGCCGCGGGCGTCCAGCATATTGAAGCTGTGCGAGGCTTTCATGATCTGCTCGTAGGCCGGCAGGGTCAGCTGCAGCTCGATCAGGCGCTTCGCTTCGGATTCATGGTTGGCGAATTGCGCGAACAGCAGGTCGGTGTTGGCGTGCTCGAAGTTGTAAGTCGATTGTTCCACTTCGTTCTGGTGGAACACGTCGCCGTATTTCAGCTGTTTCTTCTCCGGGGCGCCGGACCGACCGTTTTCTTCCCACTCGGTCCAGACCAGGTCGTAGACGTTTTCCACGCCTTGCAGGTACATGGCCAGGCGCTCGACGCCGTAGGTGATCTCGCCCAGCACGGGCTTGCAATCGAGGCCGCCCACTTGCTGGAAGTAGGTGAACTGGGTCACCTCCATGCCGTTCAGCCAGACTTCCCAGCCCAGGCCCCAGGCGCCCAGGGTAGGGCTTTCCCAGTCGTCTTCCACGAAGCGCACGTCGTTCTGCTTCAGGTCCAGGCCCAGCGCGGCCAGGGAACCGAGGTACAGGTCCAGGATATTTTCCGGGGCTGGCTTCAGGACTACCTGGTACTGGTAGTAATGCTGCAGGCGGTTCGGGTTCTCGCCGTAGCGGCCGTCTTTCGGGCGGCGCGATGGCTGGACGTAGGCGGCACGCCAAGGCTCAGGGCCAATGGCGCGCAGGAAAGTGCCGGTGTGGAAGGTGCCCGCGCCGACTTCCATGTCGTACGGCTGGAGCAATGCGCAGCCCTGCTTGTCCCAGTAGGTTTGCAGGGTCAGGATAATTTGTTGAAATGTCAGCATCGTGGTCGTTGGTGGCGCCCTGGGCGCGAGCGTTATCGGTTCGCTAAAACGGCTCATTTTAGCGGGTTTTGCGGCGAACCTGTAGAGTTTTGCCCTGTCCGCCGGCCGTTTGATCCATATCAAAGCCCATGTCCGCCGCCTGAACCGGCGCTGCGCCGAGGCGTCCAAGCGGCATGGATACCCCAAACGCCGACTACGACTCCGTCTGGAAGCAGGCGATCGAACGCTACTGGACTGATTTCACAGAACTTTTCCTGCTTGAGACGTGGGGAAGCCGCCCATTGCCCGAGAGCCAGGACCAGGAACTCGCCAGGTGCGCTCGCGATGGCAAGCTGGGTTTGTTCCGTGTCGACAAGCTGCTGCGCGCACCCGGCGCAGATGGCCAGCCATGCCTGTGGCATATCGAGATCCAGGTCGCCCGGCAACGCGGTTTTGCGGAACGCATGTTTGTTTGCCAATACCGCCTTTACGACCAGTTCCGGCTGCCAGTGCGCAGCATCGCTATCCTGGGCGACCCCAGCCCGACCTGGAGACCACAACGATTCGATTGCGTCGCTGGAGGAACCAAGGTTTCATTCGAGTTCGAAAGCGTCAAGCTGCGCGATTTCGATGAACGATTCGCCGAACTGCTGCTCAGCGATAACGTTTTTTCGTGGCTGGTGGTGGCGCATTTGCTCACGCTGCGCACACGCCGGGAACCTGTGGACAGAATGATTGTCAAAGATAGTCTGCTGACTGGTCTTCGTTCTTGCTGCTGGACCGAGCAGAAGTTCCGCGATGTATTTGATCTCGTCGACAGGATGATGAGATTGCCGAAAGTGTTACAGGACAAAGTGGAAAAGCAGCAGGACTTTCTTGATGGGAGATATGACATGGCCTGGAAATATCTGTGGGAGGAGCGCGCCGAGGAGCGCGGGATGCAACGGGGGATGCAATTGGGAATTGCGGAAGGCGTGAAGCAAGGCCGGCAAGCAGGCTTGCAAGCAGGTCTGCAAGAAGGCCGCCAAGCAGGCCGCCAAGAAGGCCGGCAGGAAGGCCGGCAGGAAGGCCTTCACGAAGGACGTCTGTCAGCGATGCGCGAATTGCTTTGTGCGCACCTGACTCAGCGCTTTGGACAGTTCGACGAAGCTGTGGGGCAACGAATTAATGACGCAACGATCGAAGACCTGGAGCGCTGGTGCCTGGCGGTAGTGACCGCCAGGACCATTGATGAAGTGTTTTAGCCGCGTGGCTTGCGCGACCAGAGCCAGGCCGCAGCCACCGACAGCGCCGCGAGGGCGAGGAACAGCTTGTTCTGCAGCTTGATATAGGGCGTGTCGCCGGACATGCCTTGCACCGTCGCGCTCAACACGCCTGGCTGGCGGTAGGGCAGGGCGTGCGCTACTTCGCCGCGCGGAGAGATCACGACCGTGGCGCCGCTATTGGTGGCGCTCAGCATCGGCCGGCCGGTTTCGAGCGAACGCATTTGCGACATCTGCAAATGCTGCGGTATGGCGATCGATTCGCCATACCACGCCAGTTCGGAAACGTTCAGCATGACGGTTGCACCGGTCAGCGAAATCTGTTCCGCAATCTCTTCGCCAAACACGTTCTCGTAGCAGATATTCGGCAAGACCTTCTGGTCCTTCACCGGGAACGGCGCCTGGATTACAGCCCCGCGGGTCTGGTCGCCCAAGGGAATCTGCATCAGGTTGGTGAACCAGCGGAAACCGGTCGGGATGAATTCCCCGAACGGCACCAGGTGATGCTTGTCGTAGCGATAGGTGCTGGCGGCCAGCGTCGGCGCCAGGCCCAGCACGCTGTTTGAGTATTCCACGCCATTGGTCATCGGCATGCCCAGCACGATATGGCTGCCGGTACGCCGTGCGAACTGGCCGTAGGAATCCAGGTAGCCAGGCGGCAGTTGCGAGGCGAACAGCGGGACGCCGGTTTCCGGAATCGCGATCAGGTCGGCCGGCGCTGCAGTGACCTGCTGCTGGTACATGCGCAGGATATCGCTGAGATGTTCGATGTCGAACTTGTTCTTGAGCGGGACATTGCCCTGCACCAGGCGTACCGACAGCGGCTTGCCGTTCGGCGCGGTCCATTCCACGCGGCCCAACGCGAAGCCGCCGATCCAGATGGCGGCAACCAGCGCAATTGCCTTGTAACGGAACGGATGCATCAGCAGCGGCAGGGCGCCGGCAGTGATGGCGGCCAGCCAGCTGATCCCATACACGCCCAGCACAGGCGCATAGCCTGCCAGCGGAGAGATATTGTGCGCATAGCCTGCAGTCACCCATGGGAAACCAGTGAACAGCCAGCCGCGCAGGAATTCGAACAAGGCCCAGAACGCGGGCAACACCAGCAAGGTAGCTGCAGGCAGTGGCAGCGGCCAGCGCTTGCGCAGCCAGGCGGTGGCAGCCATGGCGCCGGACGCATAAAGCGCCATTGCCGCCGCCAGCAGGGCGATCGAGATGGCCGCCAGCGGCGCCGGCATGCCACCGAAACGGTTGATCGCAACGTACAGCCAATGGAATCCGGCCAGGCACCAGCCGAAACCGAAAGCCCAGCCAACCAGGGCGGAGGCGCGCACGCCGTCGGCGCGCAAAGCCTGGTACGCCAGCACGGCCAGCGACAGGACCTGCAGCGGCCACCAGCCGAAAGGCGCGAACGCAAACACGCCAATCGCACCGGCGATGGCGGCGATCAGCATGCGGCTACGGGTAGAGCGGGGCGGGGCAGGCGGTTCGCCTGCCTTGGTCTTACGCCAGCGCATCAGTCCTGCTCGTCCACGGAGGCCGGCAGTTTTTCAACCGTCAGCACATGGACCTGGCGCGCGTCGGCGCGCAGCACTTCAAAGCGCAGGTTGGCGATGTCGAAGGTATCGCCCTTGTGTGGCATGCGGCCCAGGTGTTTGGCCACCAGGCCGCCGATGGTGTCGACATCCTCGTCGGCCAGGTCGGTGTCCAGCTCTTCGTTGAACTGTTCCAGCTCGGTCAGCGCCTTGATGCGCCAGCGCGGGCCGATCTTGCCTTCCTTGATGGAGAGGATGTTGTCTTCTTCTTCGTCGAAGTCGTATTCGTCCTCGATATCGCCAACGATCTGCTCCAGCACGTCCTCGATGGTGATCAGGCCGGCCACGCCGGAGTACTCATCGACCACGATGGCCATGTGGTTATGGTTGGCGCGGAAGTCGCGCAGCAGCACGTTCAAGCGTTTCGACTCGGGGATGAAGATCGCCGGGCGCAGCATGTCACGCACATCGAACGATTCTTCCGCGTAGTAGCGCAGCAGGTCCTTGGCCAGCAGGATGCCGACCACCTTGTCGCGCTCGCCTTCGATGGCAGGGAAGCGCGAGTGGGCCGTTTCCAGCACCAGCGGGATCCATTCCTCGATCGGTTTGGTGATGTCGATGACGTCCATCTGAGAGCGCGGGATCATGATGTCACGCGCCGACAGGTCCGACACCTGGAACACGCCTTCGATCATCGACAGGGCGTCGGCGTCGATCAGGTTGCGTTCATGGGCGTCGTGCAGGACTTCAAGCAGCTCCGAGCGGCTCTCGGGCTCAGGGGAAATCAGGGCGGTGAGTCGCTCGAACAGCGACCGGTGTGGTTTAGCGTCATTCCTGACGCTACTAGAGTGCTCTTGCATAATTGGCATTAAAGCCGTTGTTCCGAAGTGCTATAGCATACACTAAACGGCCGAGTCCCGGCCGAAATTATCAGATTGGAAACTCATGCAGATCAGTGCAGTCACCTATGGATCCGACCAGTGCGGCCTTGTCTGTGGTTACCTGTTCGGGCGCGGCCCGCAGCCGGTGCCGATCGAGGCGTCCGAGGCCGAACAATGGCTGCGCGAACCCGCCAACCCGCCCGGAGAATTTCTCTGGCTGCATTTCAACCTTGCCAATACGGCCAGCGAAAAATGGATGCGCGAACATGCCGTGCTGGCAAATGAATACTACGACAGCCTGCACGAAGAGGGCGCGCGCTCGACCCGCATCGAGCAGGCCGACGACACCCTGGTGGCGGTGGTCAATGATGTGCTGCGCGACTTCAGTTTCGAGCCGTCCGATATCTCCAGCGTCTGCCTGAGCGTCGAACGGCGGCTGGTGGTCAGCGCCCGGCGCAAGCCGCTGCAAGCCGTCGAGCGCTTGCGGCAGGCGGTGCGCGGCGGGGAAAACCTGGTGTCGAGCGTAATACTCCTCACCCACCTGCTGCGCGACCAGGCTGACGTGCTGACGCGCATCGTGCGCGACGCCACCGCCAAGGTGGACCGGATCGAGGACAACCTCCTGTCTGGCAAGCTGAAATTCAAGCGCGCCGACCTGGGCGCCCTGCGGCGCGTGCTGGTACGGCTGCAACGGCTGCTGGCGCCGGAACCGGCGGCCCTGTTCCGCCTGCTGCAACGCCCGCCGTCTTGGGCCAGCGAAGCAGATCGCCAGGAACTGCGCGAGTCGACCGAGGAGTTTGCGGTGGTGCTGAACGATATGGCGGCATTGCAGGAGCGTATCAAGCTGCTGCAGGAAGAGATTGCGGCCCTGGTCAACGAGGCTAATAACCGCAGCCTCTACGTGCTGACCATCGTGACCGTGCTGGCGCTGCCGATCAATATCATTGCCGGCTTGCTGGGGATGAACGTGGGTGGCGTCCCGCTGGCCGACGACAAGGCCGGCTTCTGGATCATCGCCGGCATCGTCGTGCTGTTCACGGTGGTGGCGGGCGCCTGGCTGTTCCGCCAGCGTAACGATTAATCGCCGTTGCCGCGCTCCTTCAGCCACTGCGTGAACAGGTCCACTCGGGGTGATGCGCGCCGGCGGCCGACGGCATACGAATAGCAGCCGGTATCGATGCTGGCGGGAAGAATGCGCTTGAGAGCACCGCTTGCGATCATGTCCGCGACGAAAGCTTCCGGCACCACCAGCATGCCCATTCCCTGGATCGCAGCCTGGATGGCGAGCACCGTGTTGTCGAACTCAATCGTCGGCGCCAGTGCCTGGGCATCCAGGCCATGCCCCTCGCTCCAGCCTGGCCACAGGTCGGGCCTGGAGCGCGTGCCGATGCGTGCTGCCTTGGCCAGCCAGCGCATGCTGGCGGCTGGACGCGTGCGCAACGCAGAAGCAAAAGCCGGGCTGGCTACCAGTATGCTGCGCTCCGGCATGAAGCGCTGCGATGGCAGGCCGCGAAATTCCGCGGGGTCGCGCCGCAGGAACACATCGACCGGCGCGGCAGGATTGATGTCGCCGTCGACCGTGCGCACGTCGACCTGGATGTGCGGATAGCGTTGGCGGAAGTCCGGCAACTGGGGAATCAGCCAGTGCATGGCCAGGGTTACGCTGGTATCGACCAGGATCGAATGCTGGCCCGTCGAAACGCCGCCCGGTTCAAGTGCATGAATAAGGCCTGCCATCTGGCCGGCCGTCCTCTCATGCAACTGCCGGCCGGCGGCGGTCAGCGCCGCTGCATTGCCGCTGCTGCGTTCGAACAGCACTTGCTTGAGGTGCTCCTCCAGTGCCTGCACCTGGCGGCTGACAGCACCAGGTGTCAGGTGCAGTGCTTGCGCGGCCTGGCGGAATCCTCCTTCGCGGACGACGGCGCAGAAAACATGCAACGCATGCAGAGGCGGGCGAACGGTCATGGAATCAGCTGAGTGTTGAGAATTACTCAACGCATCATACCAAAATCTCGTTTGATCGCCCGCCTGGCAGTCCCGCACACTATCGGGATGCACAATACGTACTGGATCTTTCTTGTCATGGTGGTGTTCACGGTGGCCAGCCCCGGGCCTGGCGTGCTGATGACACTGGATAATGCGATTGCCGGCGGCTGGCGCGCGGCCATGCACGGCGTGCTTGGCCTGGCCA
>JBCNOP010000001.1:0-127210 GCA_039593775.1 Pseudoduganella sp. | reverse complement strand
TGAATTTGAACGCAGTTTCCAGTTCGACCAGAGTTTCGTTGTCGCACTCGATGTTCATGCAGATGTAGTGTGCCTTGGCCAGTTTCTGGATCGAGTAAGCCATTTGACGGCGGCCCCAATCTTCAACACGGTGCACGTTACCGCCGCGCGAGGTCACGCTGGTCTTGTAACGTTCGATCATCGCGGGCACTTGCTCGCTTTGGTCCGGGTGGACGATAAATACGATTTCGTAGTGACGCATTAATAACTCCCTTAAGGACTGTGAATATAGCCCACCCCGGCGTCAAGACGGGTGTGGGAAGAGGTAAGCCCGCAAGCATAGCAGACTTTGCCGGCCGGCTCAAGCTTTACTGATGGCGCGCAAGATGCCCCAGTCCGGGCACTGGCATGCTTGGCCATGGACCGTCCTGACCTCGCCTGGAAGCTGCTGTTGCCGCGCCGACTGCAGGCAGCGTTGGCAATCCTATTCCCGGAGGTTCACGCCCTGGTTGACTGGTCGGAGCAATATTATCTTCCGGACAAGAACCTGTTGCCTGCCACAAGCGATAGCTGCACCGGAGAACGAGACCCCGATTTCGTCGCTCTTGTAACGCTCCTGGATGGCAGCGAGGCATGTATCCACGTCGAAATCCAGTGCACCCGCCAAGCCGGCTTCGCTGAACGGATGGCGCTCTATCACGCCCGCTTGCGCGACCGTTTTGCCAGGCCCGTATTCAGCCTGGCCATACTGGGCGATTCCAGCCCGACCTGGCGCCCTGCCTGCGTTACTGACCTGCGCATTGGGTGCGGTACCATCTTCCAGTTCAGGTCGGTGAAACTACTCGACTATCGTGATAGCCGCGCTGTGCCGCCTCAGCCTGGCGATCCGGTTGCAATGGCACTTAAGACGCACCTGATTGCACTCGACACCCGCCGCCGAGCCGAATCTCGCTACCAAGCCAAACTCGCTCTGCTCCGATCCATCCACGAGCGGCGCGTAAAAAACACGGAACTAAATGAACTGCAAAAGATCATAGACTGGATGCTGCCACTGCCAGCGGACTGGCAAAGGAGATTAATCATGGATATCGACGACTTCATCCTGGAGCACGAGAAAGAAGACAAGAACAGCCTCAACTACATGCTCCCGAAACTTATCCTCGAACGCCACAAAAAGTTGGCCGAGGCTGAGGGACGGGCTAAAGGTGAGGCTGAGGGATGGGCTAAAGGTGCGGCTGAGGGATGGGCTAAAGGTGAGGCTGAAGGAAAAGCTGAAGGAAAAGCTGAAGGAAAAGCTGAAGGAGAGGCATTAGGCCTTGCGGCTGGTCAACGCCAGATGCTCAAGCTCCAGCTTGCGATCCAGTTTGGCCGAGTGCCCGCAACGTTGGAGCGCACGCTGCAGCGCGCCGATTCAACTCAACTGGAACGACTGGCGATCGCCCTGCTCGACGCCGAATCGCTTGAAGGGGCGTTGCAGGCCGCCGGCTTATGAAACACTCACCAGGTTTTCACGGCGGCTGCGTGCGGATTGCAGGATACCTGCGAGGAAGCCAAGCCCCGCAGCAAGCCAGATCACTGACGCAACCACATCGAACGTCCAGGCACGATCGGGGAATTTGTACAAATACGGTAACACCAGCAAACCACGCAGCAGGCAGACAGCAGCAATCGTTCCCTGCCCCATCTGTGCAAACGGCAGCCAGCGCAGGATGCCGGCACCAGCCAATGCATAGGCGCCACAGAGCAGCATCAGCAAGCCGATAACCATCGCGCCGGCCGGCGCCAACAACCCACCCGCCTGGGCTGACGCCACAACTTTTGGCGGCGCCTGGAGGAAGGCATACCACTCCGGCCCTAGCAAAGGCGCCGCGAAATGGATCAAGGCACCGAACAAGGAAATCCCCGCCGCCAGCAAGAAAGCAAACCGTCCCATCCTGCCCTCCAAATGGTTGTCGAATCAACATTAAGCCGAATATTTTCTGTCAATGCAACAAATTTGCTTGCAATTCCTTTCATACTGTACAAAAATACAGACTGTCTATATCCACAGTCCACAATAGTGACCATAGCGCCATGATCAAGCTCACAGCAAGACAAGAACAGATCCTCAACCTGATCAAGGATGCGATCGACAGCACCGGCTTTCCTCCCACCCGCGCCGAGATCGCGGCGGAGCTCGGCTTCAAATCCGCCAACGCCGCAGAAGAACACCTGAAAGCCCTGCAACGCAAGGGCGCAATTGAAATCACCGCCGGCACCTCGCGCGGCATCCGCCTGACCGGCAACTTCGGCGGCGCGTCCACCGGCACCGCAGCGCCACGCCAGACGCCGCGCGCCGGCGTCGAATTCGACGACATGCCTGCCGTACCAGCCGGCATGCTGGTCTCCCTGCCCCTGATTGGCCGCGTCGCCGCCGGCTCGCCCATCCTGGCGCAGGAAAACCTGGAAACGACCTATAGCGTTGACCCCAAGCTGTTCTCCGCCAAGCCTGACTTCCTGCTGAAAGTGCGAGGCGAATCGATGCGCGACATCGGTATCATGGACGGCGACCTGCTGGCAGTGAAAAAAACCGACAGTGCCCGCAACGGCCAGGTCGTTGTAGCCCGCATCGGCAACGATGTCACGGTCAAGACCTACCGCAAAACCGGCAGCAAGATTGAACTGCTGCCTGAGAACCCGGACTTCAAAATCATCACCGTCAACCCTGAAGACGACTTTGCGCTGGAAGGCCTGGCCGTCGGCCTGATGCGGACCTGGCACTGATGTTCAAGCTGTATGGCAGCGCCGAATCGGGCCACACCTTCAAGGTACGGCTGCTGCTTGAAGTAGCAGCGCTGCCATACGAATACGAAGAAGTCGACCTGCGCCTCGACCGCGAGGCGCGCCCCGAACCATTCCGCACACTCGCCAAATACGGCGAAGTGCCACTGCTGGTGCACGACGGTCAGCCCTACGTGCAATCCAACGCCATCCTGCTATTCCTGGCCCAGCACATGCAGGCCTTCGGTGGCGAAACGCCTGACCGCCTGGCGCGCTGCCGCGAATGGCTGTTTTGGGAAGCCAACCGCATTGGTACGTCCCTGCCCCACCTGCGCTACGGCCAGCGCTTTGACCCGCAAGGCTACCCGACCGGCGTGCTGGATTGGATGCGCACGCGCTTCGACGCGGACGCCGCGCGCCTGGACGAGGAACTTTCCGACGGCCGCAACTTCCTGCTTGGCGACACGGTTACGATCGCCGATTTTTCGACCTGCGGCTACATGTTCTGGCCCGAGCAAGCGCACGTCACCTTCCCGCTGCACGTGAACGCCTGGCTGGGCCGTATCCGCGCCTTGTCCGGCTGGCGCCATCCCTACGACATGCCCGGCGTGGTACCGTTTTAAGCCAGCCTGTTCCCAGATTCCTGCAACCTGTCGCACCCGAGTGCCACGGCATGGCGGGCCGAGATATCCTTCTTGCATCGGAAAAAAGAAGAGGAGATAGCATGCACGTCCGCCGTATCAGCTCGATCCTGTGCGCCTTTGCATTGTCGGTGTCCACCGTACACGCCACCGCCCCGCAACAACAATTTGCCAGGATGGGCGACCTGCAGCTTGAAAACAAGGCGACGATCAGCGATTGCTCGCTCGGCTACCGGACCTTCGGCACCCTGAATGCCGACAAGTCCAACGTCATCCTGTTCACGACATGGCACACGGGCACCAGCCGCGATGCTGCAGGCATGCTGCAAAGCGGAGCCTTGTTCGATCCCGCGCCGTGGTACGTGATCGTGGTCGACGCCTTGGGCAATGGCGTTTCGTGCTCGCCATCCAACAGCAAGTCGCAACCCGGTCCAGCCTTCCCTCAGTTCTCTATACGCGACATGGTCGCCAGCCAGCACAAGCTCCTGACCGAAAAACTGGGGATCAAGCACGTGCACGCCGTCATGGGCTACTCGATGGGTGGCATGCAGGCTTTCCAGTGGGCCGCCAGCTACCCCGGCTTCATGGACGTTGCCATTCCCATCGCCGGCACGCCGCGGCTGACCTCTTCCGACATGCTGTTCCTGCGCATCGTCGAGAAATCGGTGCTTGACGACCCGGCGTATGCGGGCGGCCGCTACGCCAGGAACCCGCCGCTGCCGATGTATAACCTGCTGTTCGCGATGAACTTCGACAGCCCGGCCCACCGCAGCGCACACACCGCGCCGAAGGAATTCGAAAAATTCTTCCGCGAGAGCCAGGCCCCTGATCCTGACGGCACAGACGCCAACAATTCCCTGTGGCAGATCCGCGCCGTGCTAGGCCACGACATCGCCCAGGGCGGCAAGCTGGAAGAAACAGCAGCCCGTATCAAGGCGCGCCTGGTCCCAATTAATGCCGCGCAAGACCACCTGGTCAATCCCGGGCCGGCGAGCGCCTTCGCCAAGCTGCGCAAGGAAGAAGCCACGGTGCTCGACACCGACTGCGGCCACGCCGCCCTGCGCTGCGCCATGCCCGCCATGAAGGCAGTTGTGGAAAAAGCGCTACGCTAAGCCTGCAACCTGTCCCGCCAATTCTGCAGTTCGTCGCAGTCACGCTCCCCGGGTGGCTGCGCCGGCTTAAAGTCACAAAAAACACACCACAACCGGGGAGATTTGATGTTCAAGCATTTATGCATCGCAGCCGCGATGCTGGCAGCGCAATCCGCGCTCGCCTTCGACAACCAGACCAACCATTACCGCCTCAGCATCGACAAGGATGCCAAGCGCGCCCACGTTGAAGCCGACGTCTGGGTGGAAGGCCGCGACCTCGCGCTGTTCAACTGCATGCCGATCCCGCAACTGAAGAACGGCCAGGCCGACCTGATCGAAAAGCTGCAGGTGCATGACATGGCCGGCAATGCCGTAACGCTGAACGATAAAGGGGAAGGCGAATACGAAGTGGACGGCGACCGCCGCCTGCGCCTCTCTTACGACATCCGCCTGGAGCACGACAAGTACGAATGGCCGGGCGGGAACGAAGAGGTGTCTTACCACACTGACGAAGGCCTGATGTCTGTCGGCTACCCCCTCTTCATCGTGCCCGGTGTGAAGATGCTCGGCCAGACCGAAGTCACCTTCGACCTGCCAACGGGCTGGAAAGCCAACACCCCATGGCGCAGCACCGCCAAGCCCGGCACCTTTATCGTGGACACGCGCCGCGAACTGGTGAACAACGCCTTCTTCTTCGGCACGGCCCGCGCGGAAACCTTCAAAGCCGGCGGCGTCGAAATGACGCTGGTGATGGGCAAGCAGTACTGGAAGCGACGCGACGCCTTCATCTCCATGATCGACAAGCAGATGAACAGCTACCAGAAGTTGTATGGCCGCGGCCCCGTCGCCGACCGCTTCCTGATCGTGATCAACCAGGGTGCTACCGGGGACGGCGGCGCCTTTGCAGCCTCCTTCAGCCAATACCTGAAAGACGACGGCAGCGAGGTCTCCCGCCCGATCTGGGGCAAGGTGATGGCACACGAACTGGCGCACTTCTGGGATGGCCATTCGCTGGTGCCGAAAAACGAAAGCGAAGAATGGTTCAAGGAAGGCGTGAATGACTACGTCACCGTGATCACCATGGCGCGCAACAAGCTGATGGACCGCAGCATGCTGATCCAGCAGCTGGAAAATCTGGCGCGCGGGCAGAACGTAGCGCGCAATGTGCAGGGCCTGACGGTCACCGTGCGCGAAGCGGTCAAGGACAAGCACCGCAATTGGCTGCTGGTCTACGGCGGCGGCACGATCGCCGGCCTGGCGATGGACGTGGAACTGCGCAAGGCCACGAAAGGCAAAGCCAGCCTCGATACGCTGCTGAAAGAAATGTACAAGGAATTCGGCCACAAGGGCAAGACCTACGACCAGGCCGACATCGTCCGCATTGGCAGGGCGATCAGCGGCGTCGATCTCGACCCGCTCTTGAACAACATCGTTGCCACCAGCAAGGCCCCCGACCTCGCCCCGCTGTTCAAAGATATAGGCCTGCGCCTCGAACAATTCGGCATGCTCGAGACCTACCTGTTGCGCGACCCAGCCGCTACCGCTGAGCAGAAAGCCCGCTTCACCGCCATCTTCGGCATCCCCTACTAACGGAAGAGTCCGTGTCACACCTTGGGGTCACACCCCAAACGTGACACGGGCTCAGCCGTGAAGCAGTTGAGTCCGTGTCACACTTGGGGTGTGACCCCATGGTGGGACACGGGCTGAAGCGTATCAGTCGAGCGCGTTCTTGAAGTCGGCGATCAGGTCGGCGGTGTCTTCGATGCCGACGGAGACGCGAATCAGGCTATCTGCGATGCCCATCGAGGCTCGGCGCTCTGGGCCCATTTCGTAGAAGATGGTGTGCGAGACCGGGATCACCAAAGTGCGCGTGTCGCCCAGGTTGGATGTCGGGATCGCCAGCTTCAACTTGTTCAGGTAGTCGAAGCAATCGATGCCATCCTTCAGCTCAAAGCTCAGCAGCGAGCCGTAGTCTTTGAACAGTTCGCTCGCAATGCCATGCTGCGGGTGCGATTTCAGCCCCGGATAGTACACGGCTGCCACCCGCTCATCGGCTTCCAGCATCTCGGCCAGTGCGCGGGCGTTGGCCGATGTACGGTCCATGCGCAGCGCCAGCGTTTCCGCGCCGACGGCGATGTGGTGCGCAGCCTCCGGCGCGAGCGATGCGCCGAAATCGCGCAGCGCCTTGGCGCGAATCTGCACCAGGCCCCACTGCACTGCAGGATTCTTCTTGTAGTTGTCGAATATATTCGGGAACCGGGTCCAGTCGTACGCGCCGGTATCGGTCAGCGCACCGCCCAGCGCATTGCCATGGCCGCCAATCGATTTGGTCAGCGCATTCACCACCAGGCCTGCGCCCACATCCTTGGGGCGGAACAGGTATGGCGACGTCATCGTGTTGTCCACGATGTACAGGATGCCGCGCTCGGCGCACAGCTGGCCGATACGTTTCAGATCGGCGATCTGGGTACGCGGGTTGGCAATCGTCTCCACGAACACCATGCGCGTTTCTGGCTTCAACGCTGCGGCCACATTGACCACGTCGGTGGCGTCGACGAAGTCCACGCCGACGCCCTGCCCCGCCACGGTCTGCCACAGCGAGTTCGTATTCCCGAACAGGAACGACGACGACACGACATGGTCGCCGGCACGCAGCAGCGCCTGGAACACGGCGCCAATGGCGCCCATGCCCGTGGCGAAGCAGATCGTGCCCACGCCCTGCTCCATCTTGCTGACCTTGTCCTCCAGCGCGGCAACGGTCGGGTTGCCCTGGCGGCCGTAGCGGAAGCCCGGCTCTTTGCCCTGGAAGACCGACGCCAGCTGGCGCGCGTCGGCGTAGCCGAAAGTCACCGAAGTGTGGATCGGCTTGTGCAGCGAGCCGTGTTCGATGCCTTTCTGGCGGTCGTTGTGCAGGATGGTGGTCGTGAAGCCGTAGTTCTTCATCAGGATTCCGTCGTAGCAGTGTTCAGGTTCAGTTGCGTGCGCGCTGCGTCTTCAGCAACCTTGGCCTTCTTCGGGTTGTGGCGCGACTGTTCGATGCGGTCCAGGTACTCGGCCGACACGTCGCCGGTGATGTACTTGCCGTCGAAGCAGGAAGCCTCGAATTCGGTCAGCGCAGGGTTCACGTCGGCGATCGATTTCTTCAGGTCTTCCAGGTCCTGGTAGACCAGCGCGTCGGCGGTGATCTCTTTGCAGATTTCGTCCAGCGTGCGGCCGTGGGCGATCAGTTCGTCGCGGGTCGGCATGTCGATGCCATACACGTTCGGGTACAGCACTGGTGGCGCTGCGGAGGCGAAGATCACTTTCTTGGCGCCAGCTTCGCGTGCCATCTGCACGATCTCGCGCGAGGTGGTGCCGCGCACGATGGAGTCATCCACCAGCAGCACGACCTTGTCCTTGAATTCGTCGCCGATGGCATTCAGCTTCTGGCGCACGGACTTCTTGCGCATCGCCTGGCCAGGCATGATGAAGGTGCGGCCGATGTAGCGATTCTTGATGAAGCCTTCGCGGTAGTCGACGCCCAGGCGCATCGCCAGCTGGATCGCGGCAGGACGCGAGGAGTCAGGGATAGGCATTACGACGTCCACGCCTTCGGCCAGGCCTTCGCGTTTGATCTTGTCGGCCAGGTACTCGCCCATTTTCAGGCGCGTGTTGTACACGGAGGCGCCATCGATCACCGAATCAGGACGCGCCAGGTAGACGTATTCGAACACGCATGGATTGAGCTTCGGCGCAGCTGCGCAGATCTGCGCGTGCAGGTTGTTGTCGTTGTCGATGAAGATCGCTTCACCCGGCAGCACGTCGCGCACGAAGCGGAAGCCCATGCCTTCCAGTGCCACGGATTCGGAAGCGATCATGTATTCCTTGCCGTCGGCGGTCTCGTTCTCACCCAGGCACAGTGGGCGGATGCCGTTCGGGTCGCGGAACGCCAGCATGCCGCTGCCTGCGATCTGCGCCACTGCCGCATAGCCGCCACGCACGCGCTTGATCAGCACAGTCACCGCCTGGAAGATATTCGCAGGAGTCAGGGTGACGCCGGTGGATGCCTTCTGGATTTCATGCGCCAGCACGTTCAGCAACACTTCCGAGTCGGAGTCGGTGTTGATATGGCGGCGGTCGATCTTGAACATCTCGTCCTTGAGCTGTTCCCAGTTGGTCAGGTTGCCGTTGTGCGCCAGGGTGATGCCGAACGGCGCGTTGACGTAGAACGGCTGCGCTTCTTCTTCGCTGGAAGAACCGGCGGTCGGGTAGCGGCAGTGGCCGATACCGGAATTGCCGTTCAGCGAACGCATGTTCCGGGTGCGGAACACGTCGCGCACCAAGCCGTTGGCCTTGTGCATGGAGAACGTGTTGCTTTGGTTGGTTGCGATGCCTGCCGCATCCTGGCCGCGGTGCTGCAACAGCAGCAGCGCGTCATACAGCATCTGGTTGACTGGTTGGTGGGATACGACGCCGACGATGCCACACATGGTGTGCTCCTAAACTTGGTACTGCGGATTTAAAGAATTCTAAAAATGGACATGCTCCGCCATCGCAGCGGGCAGGAATGGTTTCACGGTACGCACGCCGGATTCCGCCATGGGACTCAACAGCGCGTTCTTCCAGAATTCCTGCTTGGGCATTGAGGTCATCCCACACAATATGACGCCAACCAGCACAATCACAATGCCCCGGCCGAACCCGAACAGGGCTCCCAGGCCGCGATCGGCGAAGGTCAGGCCGCCCGCCTCGATCAGTGCATTGATTGACATGGTCAACAAGGCCATGAGGATGAGCACTCCGATAAACAGTGCAATGAAGGCAACGATCAGCCGCACCACCTCGCCCGGAATGGCTTCCGGCAGCATCGCAGCCAGCCAGGGGCCGTAAGCGTTGGCGACCACGAAGGCGATGATCCAGCCGGCCAGGGACAATACCTCTTTGACCAGGCCGCGCATGGTACTTATGACGATGGATGCGATCAGCACGAAAATAACCAGGTAATCGAAAATCGTCACGTCAGCGCAGCCTCAAATCGTCAATCAGGCCGGTGTCAGGCTGCCGCTCAGGCCCAGTTTGCCCAGCTTGGCTTTGACCTTTTCGGCTTCTTCCTTGTTCGGGAATGGACCGACTCGCACGCTGGTCAATTCGCCATTGGCGGTGTTGACTTTCTGCGCATAAGACTTGATGCCGGCTTCGCCCAGCTTGCGCTGCAGCTCGTCCACTTTTTCCTTAGCGGCGAAGGCGCCGACCTTGATCACGTACTTGGTCGAAGGTGCTGCCTCGGCTGGCTTGCCCTCCAGGATAGCCATCGCGCGCGCATCGTCAGTATGGGCAGGCTTGGCTTCCGGCTTGGGCTCCGGTTTCTTTGGTTCAGGCTTCGGTTCGGGATGCTTTACCTCGGCCTTGGCGACTTTCGGCTCGGTCGCTTTCGGTTCGGCCACTTTTGGCGGCTTCGCAGCTTCGGTCACGGCCGGCTTGGTCGGCACGTGGACAATTTCTTCGCCTTTATCCAGCGATGCGCCTGCCGCAGCGACAGGCGCCACGGTGCGCGAGCCTGGCGCAGCGGCAGACGGCTTGTTGGCGGCTGGTACCTGTGCCGGGGCAGCCGGCTGTTCCAGCGCAGGTGCCGGCGCCACGGAAGGACCGCCATTCAGCGGCTCGCCCGGCTTGTCTTTGGACGGCATATTGATGGCGATATCGGAGACCGACGATTTCGGCTCCGAATCGAGCAGCATCGGCAGGCCGATGGCGACAGCCAGCGCCAGCGCAATCGCGCCGACCAGGCGGCGGCGCGCGCGCTTCTTCTCTGGCAGTACAGGATCTGGGGTATTTTTGCTGCTGTTGCGGCGCGGCGCCGCGTCGGCGCCAGCGCTGGATGCGCGCTTGGAACGGGCCTTGTCGTCCAGGGCCCTGTCGTCCTGTGCGCGGTAGTAGCCGCTGTCTTCACCAGCGGCATCTTGCTTGTTTTTGCCAAATTTCGATAACAAGCCCATGCGGAATTTTCTCAGTGGAGTGAGGATTTTTTCGCCGCCATGACGCCGGCGACAGTCAGGAATGATCCAAAGACCACAATTCTATCATTCTCGCCCGCCCTGCTCATCGCATTTGCGAATGCCTGGCCTGGGTCATCGAAAATATTGACGGTTTTTTCCGCGAGGTTTGTTTCGGTCACCTGCACTTTGGCAGCCAGCTCGGAGGCGGTGGCCGCGCGCGGCGATGGCAAATTGGTAAGGCACCAGTGGTCGACGCATGGCGCCATGGCCTTGATCACGCCGTCAATATCCTTGTCGTGCATGGAACCGAACACTGCGAAGGTGTAAGGGCTGAAGCCCATATTGCCAACGTTCTGCGCCAAGGCCGCTGCTGCGTGCGGGTTGTGTGCCACGTCATAGATCACGGTCGGGCGGCCAGGCAGCACCTGGAAGCGGCCCGGCAGTTCCACCATCACCAGGCCGGTACGCACTTCCTGCGCGCCGACCGGCAGTTCCATCTTCAGCGCTTCCAGTGCCGCCAGCGCCGCGCAGGCGTTCAGCAACTGGTTGGCGCCGCGCAGGCCGGGGTAAGCCAGCGAATTGCGCCGCTGCGAACGGCCGCCATAATTCCATTGCTGCTTGTCGCCCGCATAGTTGAAATCGCGGCCCATCAGCCACAGGTCGGCGCCGATTTCCCGTGCATGGTCGATCAGGGACTGCGGCGGCACCGGGTCGCTGCAAATCGCTGCCTTGCCGGTACGGAAAATACCGGCTTTCTCGAAGCCGATCTGCTCGCGCGTGCCGCCCAGGTAATCGACGTGGTCTATATCGACGCTGGTCACAATCGACACGTCGGCGTCGATCACGTTGACCGCATCGAGGCGGCCGCCCAGGCCGACTTCGAGAATGACCACATCCAGCGTTGCTTGCGACATCAGGTGCATGATCGCCAGCGTGGTGAATTCGAAATAGGTCAGCGAAATATCGCCGCGCGCCCGTTCCACGAAATTGAAGCTCTCCACCAACTGCTCGTCGCTGGCCATGTCGCCATTCAGGCGCGCCCGCTCATTGAAGTGCAGGAAGTGCGGCTTGATGTAGAGGCCGACGCGGTAGCCGCCTTGCAGCAGGATTGATTCCAGCATGGCGCAGGTCGAGCCCTTGCCATTGGTGCCGGCCACCATGATGACCGGGCACTTGAACGCCAGCGCCATGCGTTCCTTGACCGCGCGCACGCGGTCCAGGCCCATGTTGATAACGGTTTCGGCGTGGCGCGACTCGATCAGCGCAAGCCATTCGGGGAGGGTATTCGGGTGATTGGACATTATCGCCAGGGAGGGATTTTTGGGCGCGCAGCGCAGGAGGCTGCGCGCGCCGGGTAAAACTTGAAACTTAGGCCAGTACTTCCGCGGCCTGGTTCTGCATCAGCGCCAGCAGGCGTGCGATTTCTTCGCGCATCTGGCGGCGGTCGACGATCATGTCGATCGCGCCCTTCTGCAACAGGAACTCGGAACGCTGGAAGCCTTCCGGCAGCTTTTCACGCACGGTGTTTTCGATCACGCGCGGACCGGCAAAGCCGATCAGTGCCTTCGGCTCGGCCATCACCACGTCGCCCATGAAAGCGAACGATGCGGAAACGCCACCCATGGTCGGGTCGGTCAGCACGGAGATGAACGGCAGCTTCTTCTCGGACAGCTTGGTCAGCATGGCCGTGGTTTTCGCCATCTGCATCAGCGACAGCAGGCCTTCCTGCATGCGTGCACCGCCGGTGGCGGTAACGCAGATGAACGGCACCTTCTGTTCCAGAGCCACCTGGGCCGCGCGGGCGAAACGTTCGCCGACCACGGAACCCATGGAGCCGCCCATGAATTCGAATTCGAAGCAAGCCACGACAACCGGCAGGCTCATGATCGAGCCGCCCATCGCGATCAGGGCGTCGGTTTCACCGGTGGCTTCCATCGCCTGTTTCAGGCGATCAGGGTATTTCTTGCTGTCTTTGAACTTCAGCGTGTCGACCGGCAGGGTCTCCTGGCCGATTTCATAACGGCCGCCGGCGTCCAGCAGTGCATCCAGGCGCTCGCGGGCGCGGATACGCATGTGGTGGTCGCACTTGGGGCAGACGTGCAGGTTCGACTCGAGGTCGGTACGGTACAGGACTGCCTCGCAGGATGGGCATTTCACCCACAGGCCCTCGGGCATAGTCTTGCGAGCGGCAGCTTCCGAGCGCTGGATGCGCGGGGGCAGCAATTTTTCCAACCAGCTCATAAATTTCTCCTCTTGCACTAACTTAGGCCGGAAGTGTAGCCGGTTCTGCCTGTCCTGTCGAACAAAACAGGCAGTTTATTGCTTTCAAATCAACGCTTTTCGTCGAGTGCCTGGCGAACGCTGGAAACGAACGATCGTACTGATTTTGCAGCATTTTCTGGGCCTGCCGCCTCGATTTCCTGGATGATGCGGCTGCCGATCACCACGGCATCAGCCACCGAAGCCACGGCCTTGGCGGTCGCGCCATCCCGGATGCCGAAACCGACGCCCAGCGGCAGCTGGACGTGCTTGCGGATCATGTCCAGGCGGCGTGCCACGTCTTCCGTGTCGATATGGCCGGCGCCGGTGACGCCTTTCAGCGACACATAGTACGTGAAACCGCTGCCGACCCGCGCCACTTGCTGCACGCGCTGCTCGGTCGAGGTGGGGGCCAGCAGGAAAATCAGGTCCTGCCCTGCCGCACGCATCTTGGTGGCGAATTCCTCGCACTCCTCCGGCGGGTAGTCGACCACGATGGCGCCATCGGCACCGGCCGAGCGGCTGGCGTCGATGTAGGCGTCGGCGCCGAGGCGTTCGATCGGGTTGGCGTAGCCCATCAGGACGACTGGGGTGGTGATGTTCGTCTTGCGGAATTCGCGCACAAAGTCGAAGCAGTCGCGGATGCTGACGCCGTTGGCGAGCGCGCGTTCGCAGGCGCGCTGGATCACCGGGCCTTCGGCCATTGGGTCGGAGAATGGGATGCCGAGTTCGAGGATGTCGGCGCCGCCTTCCACCAGGGCGTGCATCAGTTCGACGGTTTTGCCGGGATGCGGGTCGCCTGCAGTGATGAAGGTGACCAGGGCTTTTTTGTTTTGCGCTTTCAGGGCGGCGAAGGTTTGTGCGATACGAGTCATTTTGCTTTCCTTTTTAAACCGGTAAGGCGGGGTCTGACCCACAGGGGCAGACCCCGGTACACGGCGGCCGCAGACAGGGTTGTGCGATATTGATCTTCGACGAAAGTCAAAACCCTCAAACCCGAACCGGCGGCAGATGATCAGACAGGGGTCTGACCCTGCGGGTCTGACCCCGGTTTACCGGTTTAGAACTGCAACCCCGCGCGCTGCGCGACAGTGTGCATGTCCTTGTCGCCCCGCCCCGACAGGTTCGCCAGGATGATCTTATCCTTCGGCAAAGTAGCCGCCAGCTTGGCCGCATACGCCAGCGCATGCGACGACTCGAGCGCCGGAATAATCCCTTCAATATGGCAGCAATCGTGGAACGCCTGCAGCGCCTCATCATCGGTAATCGACACATACTGTGCCCGTCCCGAATCCTTCAGGTACGAGTGCTCCGGCCCCACGCCCGGATAATCCAGGCCCGCCGACACCGAATGCGTCTCAATGATCTGCCCGCCCTCATCCTGCAGCAGGTAGGTACGATTGCCATGCAAAACGCCCGGGTAGCCAGCCGTCAGCGACGCCGCATGCTTGCCGGTATCGAGCCCCTCCCCCGCCGCCTCCACGCCAACCAGCGCCGTTGCAGCCTGGTCGATGTAAGGATAGAAAATACCCATCGCATTCGAACCACCGCCGATGCAGGCCACCACATAATCCGGCTGGCGCCCAGTCATCTCCGGCATCTGCTGCAGGCATTCCTCGCCAATCACAGACTGGAAATCACGCACCATCATCGGATACGGGTGCGGACCAGCCACCGTGCCAATAATGTAGAAAGTGTTCTCAATATTGGTCACCCAGTCGCGCATCGCCTCATTCAGCGCATCCTTCAGGGTCTTGGAACCGGATTCCACCGGCACCACAGTCGCGCCCAAAAGCTTCATGCGGTACACATTCTGCGCCTGGCGCTTCACGTCCTCGCTGCCCATGTAAACCACGCATTCCAGGCCGAAGCGCGCACAGATGGTGGCAGTAGCAACGCCGTGCTGGCCGGCGCCGGTTTCGGCGATGATGCGCGGCTTGCCCATGCGTTTGGCCAGCAAAGCCTGGCCGATCACGTTATTGATCTTGTGCGCGCCAGTGTGGTTCAGGTCTTCGCGCTTGAAGAAAATCTGGGCGCCGCCCAGCTGGTCGGACCAGCGCTTGGCGTGATAAACAGGCGAAGGACGACCGACGAAGTGCTTCAGCTCATAGCGGAACTCTTCGAGGAACAGTTCATCCTTGCTGTAGCGGTCATAGGCTTCGCGCAGCTCGGCCAGCGCGTAGCTCAGGGTTTCGGCGACAAAGGAGCCACCATAAGGGCCGAAGTGGCCGGTGGCGTCAGGCAGGTGGTAGGACGAGGCGTGGAACAGGTGCGCTGGAGGCGCATCAACCGGGGTTTTCATGGTGCGGATCTTTCTCAATGGTGGCATCTGCTGCCCGCACGCCGCGAATGAACTCCGCGATCAGGCGAGCATCTTTGATACCCTTGGCGCGCTCGACGCCACTTGAGACGTCAACCGCGTAAGGGCGAACGCTGGCCACTGCGCCAGTCACATTTTGCACGCTCAAGCCACCACTCAAAACGGCCCGATGCGCGAGATCTTTTGGGATTAGAGACCAATCGAAAACCTTTCCTGCGCCGCCATATGCATCCACGAAGGTATCGAGCAGGAGGCCCGAGAACAAGCTACTGGATGCGCGGCAAAGTCGCTCATATTCTAGCAGCTCAGCGCCGCTTGTGTCGGGTTTGACGCGGAATACCCGGACAAAGGCGCGGCCGGCAGCGCGCGCGGCCTCGGCGCACTGTTGTGCCGTTTCGTCGCCATGGAATTGCAAAAGTGACACCGGAGCTACCGCCACGGTAGCGGCCACCTGCTCCGCCGTGTGGTTCACGAACAGCCCTACCGGCGTCACGAACGGCGGCAGCAGCGCGATCAGTTCGGCGGCGCGCGCCGGCGTCACGTAGCGCGGGCTCTTTTCGTAAAACACAAAGCCTACCGCATCGGCGCCTGCCGCCACAGCGGCCTGGACGTCTTCTTCGCGGGTCAGGCCGCAGATCTTGATGCGGGTGCGTGGCATGCGTTGGTTTCCTTAGAAAGCAGGCAGGATGCTGGGCTCCTCGTGCGGCAAGCCCCATTTTGCGTCGTATTCGATTTTGGACAGGTACAGGCCATCCGGCATGAAGGTCGGTGCCGCCTTGGTGCGGTCCTTCCCTGCCAGCAGCTCTCCCATCCAGTCCGTATTCTCACGGCCCTGGCCAACATAGACCAGCGAGCCGACCAGGTTGCGCACCATGTGGTGCAGGAAGGCGTTGGCGCGCAGCGTGAACAGGATCATGTCGCCGTGGCGCTCGATCTCGATCATCTGCATTTCCTTGACCGGCGTCTTGGCCTGGCACATGGAGGCGCGGAAGGCGGTGAAGTCATGGGTGCCGATCAGTGGCTTGACGGCTTCGCGCATGCGCTCCACGTCCAGCTTCCAGTGCGTGAAGCCGGCGCGGCCAGCCAGCAAGGGCGAGCGCACCTGGTGGTTGTACAGCAGGTAATGGTAAGTGCGGGAACGGGCGCTGAAACGCGAGTGGAATTCCTGCTCCGGCGTTGGCGCCTCCGGCAGGTAGCGCGCCCAGCGCACGCCGATCGATTCGGGCAGGAAGGCATTGATGCCGCGCACCCAGGCGTGTTCGGCGCGATCGAGGTCGGTGTCGAAGTGCACCACCTGGTTCAGGGCATGCACGCCGGCGTCGGTGCGGCCGGCGCAAGTGGTGCCCAGCTTGACGCAGGCGAAGCGCTCGATGGCTTCCTCCAGCTTGTTCTGCACGGTCTGGCCGTGCGGCTGGATCTGGTAGCCAAGCCAGTCGGCGCCGTTGTACTGAACCCCTAATGCAATGCGTTTCAAAATAAAAAATGCCCGGTCAGATTGATCTGTGACCGGGCATTATACGGCTAATCCTTAGCCGAGCTGAGGTTTAACCCAGTTGCGCACGCATGGCACTGGCTCGTGCAACCTGGTCGTCGCTGCCGCCGCGGATCACTTCATCCAGCAGCTCGCGGGCGCCTTCCTTGTCGCCGATTTCCTGGTAAGCCACAGCCAGGTCCAGCTTGGTGTCCATCTCCATGTGGAGGGCGGACATTTCTTCCTCATTCTTCGGTGCTTCGGCCACTTGGGCAGCGCCGCCGAGGTCGAGGTCGATACCGGACAGGTCGAAATCGGCAGCCGGTGCGGCAGCAGCCGCAGGAGCCGGTTCAACTGGCAGGTCCAGCGCGAAGTCGGCAGCCGACAACGGTGCTTCTTCAACTGGCACAGCAGCTGGCGCGCTCGCTGCAGGCAGCGAGAAGTCCATGCTGCTCAGGTCTGCCAGCGGGTCGGCCGCAGGTGCTGCCGGCTTAGGCTCGGATGGCAGGTCCAGGTTGAAGTCCATGCCGATATCGGCCATCGCGTCAGGCACTGGGGCCGCTTCCACCGCTTCCACCTTGGCTGCTGGCGCATCCAGGCCCAGGTCGAAGGACAGGTCTTGCACTTCTTCCGCAGCAGGAACTGGCGCCGGCGCCGCTTCTGCAACCACAGGGGCAGCAGGTGCAGGCTCGTCGAAGCTCAGGCCACCGAGGTCGAAGTCCAGGGTGTTGCTGTCGGCAGCTTTCGGGCTAGGCTTGGATTCTTCAGCGAAGGACGGCAGCGCGCCTGCGTCGCGGTCCAGGTCAAAGTCCATTACGCTGGCAGCGGCAGCTGGCGCGGCGTCCTGGCTCAGGTCCAGGTCCAGGCCATCGGCAGCAGCTTTGGCTGGCGCAGCGGGCTCAGCAAACATCGCAGCGAAGTCGTTGAGCTCATTCGACTCGCTGGCTACGAAAGGGGCTGCACCAGCGGCAGCGGCGGCACCGCCCATGCCTGCAGCGGCCTTGGCTTGTGCAGCACTGACATACAGCGGATTGTCTGGATCGATGCTGACGCCCAGCGCTGCAGCTTGCGCCCACTCATCGCCCACGCCCTTGGTCATCGAATACAGCTCGGTAGCCTGGGTCTCGAAGGAACGTGCATCCTTGCGGCCAGCGTAAATTTCCAGCAGCTTCAGGCGCACTGGGTGGCGTTCCGGATGGACGCGCAGCGCTTCCTTCAGGATTTCCTCTGCCTGGGCATCGCGGCCGTAAGCGATGTACACATCGGCTTCCGCTACCGGATCGACTTCATTGGTGTCCAGCTGGCTGGCCGAAGGGGCAAAGTTGGAGTTGAACACGCTGTTGCTGGTGTCCACGCTCTGGCCGCCGGTCTCGGCGAACAGGGAGTGCGCCGTCGTGCCAGGGTCGCCCAAGACGCTCGCTGCTTCAGTATTAGGCAGCGACAACTCTTCAGCGGCCTTGCGGCGGCGCACCACCAGCAGTGCAGCGATACCGAGCAGCGCAGCAACGCCAGCGCCGATCAGCTTGATGTTTTCCATGATCATGTCGACCAGGCCTGGCTCGACTGGTGCAGGTGGTGGCGTCACCACGGTGCGCTTTGGCTTGGCTGGCTTTTCCGGTGCAGGTTCCGCCGGCACAGCGTCCGGAGCCGCAGGAGCTGGCGCGGCAGCGGCCGGTGCGGAAGCAGCAGGTGCCGCAGGCGCAGTTGCAGCCGGGGCCGGCGTAGGCTCGGACAGCTTGACAGCCGGGCTGGCAGCCGGAGCGGCTGCAGCCGGTGCCGGTGCCGGTGCCGGAGCAGGTGCGCTGGCCTTCGCCTGTGCGCTGGCGCCGGCCTTGCTCTTCACCTCCATCAGCTTTTCGAGGTTGTTGACGTTCTTTTCCAGCTCCTTCACGCGGGCGCTGGCGTCAGCCATCTGGCGGTCCTTGGCGATCTTGTCTTCCACCGCGCCAGTCTTGCCTGGCTTGCTGGAAGCTTCGCCTGCCTTGGACAGTTTCAGCTGGTCTTTCGACTCGGTGACCGCGGTTGGGCGTTCCTTGACCTGGGCGGTGATCTTGCCGGTCTGGCTTTGCTGGGATTCCGCTTCCTTGGACGGGGTACCCGCAGCGACCTGGCCGGCCAGCTTGGAGCGGTAAGCATTGAAGTCGGCAGCATGTGCCACCACCACGCCGTGGGCTTCGCCCTGGCTGGTGCCCTTCACGGTGCCGGCATCCGGCACGGACAGGATGGTGCCGGACTTCAGGCGGTTCATATTGGAGCCGTTGAATGCGTCCGGGTTGGCGCGGTACAGGGCCACCAGCATCATGTCCAGCGACACGTCGGCTGGCTTCAGGCGGCCGGCAATCTTGCCAAGCGTATCACCCTTCTTGACCTGGTAGCTGTCGGCGCCTTCCTGTGCAGGAGCAGCAGCACGCGGTGCGGCTGGTGCAGCAGCTGGTGCGGCTGCGCGCGACGGCGCAGCCGCAGCCGGGGCAGCGCTAGGCGTGGCCGCCGGAGCAGCAGCAGGAGCCGCCGCTGCAGGGGTCGACGTTGCAGCAGGACGCGTATTGCGCGACGGTGCTACTTGCGCGGAATTGGTGGTGCGCAGGTCGGCCGGATCCAGCAGGAAGGTGTACTCGCGTACCAGGCGTCCATTGGTCCAGGTCAATTCCAGCAGCATGTCAACGAAAGGCTCGTTGATCGGCTGGGACGAAGTAATGCGGATAAATTGGCGCGAGCCACGGGCTTCGACCTCGAAGCGCAGGCTGAGCAATGCCGAATTGAAGTCGATATTGGCGGCACGGAAGGCTTCCGGCGAGGCCAGCTTGGCCACCAGTTCGGATGCTTCTTCAGGGGTAACGGCAGTCAATTCGATTTCGGCGCGCAGCGGCTGCCCCAGCGAGGAGAGCACAGTGAGCTTGCCAAGGCCTGCTGCGTTGACGGAAATAGGTGCGAGCACTGCACCGCTGAGCATAGCAGCGGTCAGTGTTTTCAACGCGAACGAAGCGACCTTGGAAGGTTTTTGAACAGGCATAGTGAGCGACGAAAAATGGTTAACGTGGAAACAAAGTTACTTTTCCAGAGGTCTCAACATAACATCATGCTTTAAAGCATGCAAGCATTCTCCCACTATTCTCCCTGTTAAGGAACTATTCTGTTTCGTTCATGCCGAAAATATTCCATTGTCCAAAGAAAAAAGCCGGAATTTCCTTAGAAATCCGGCCTTTAGAAAATACTTCTTAACTTGTTTATTATTCAGTAGGTATTAGCTGATTAATAACAGTTTATTTATCCAATACGATGCGCAGCATGCGGCGCAGCGGCTCGGCCGCGCCCCACAGCAGCTGGTCGCCGACGGTGAAGGCCGACAGGTAGTCGCCGCCCATCGACATCTTGCGCACGCGGCCGACCGGGATGGTCAGGCTGCCGGTGACGGCGGCCGGGGTCAGTTCCTTCACCGATGCCTCGCGGGTGTTCGGCACGAATTTCACCCACTGGTTGTCCCTGGCGATGATGTCGTTGATCTCGTCCAGCGGCACATCCTTGCGCAGCTTGATGGTCAGCGCCTGGCTGTGGCAGCGCATGGCGCCGATGCGCACGCACAGGCCATCGACCGGGATCGCGGACGCGGAGAAGCCTTCGCCGCGGCCCAGGATCTTGTTGGTCTCGGCGCCGCCCTTCCACTCTTCCTTCGACTGGCCGTTGCCCAGGTCCTTGTCGATCCACGGGATCAGGTTGCCGCCCAGCGGTACGCCGAACTGCTTGGTTTCTTCCGGCGACAGGCCGTGCTGGGTAGCCAGCACTTGCTTGTCGATTTCCAGGATGGCGGAAGCCGGGTTGTCCAGCAGGTGCTTGACGGAGGCGTTGATGGTGCCGTACTGGGTCAGCAGCTCGCGCATGTGCTGGGCGCCGCCGCCCGATGCCGCCTGGTAGGTCATGGAAGTCATCCACTCCACCAGGTCTTGCTTGAACAGGCCGCCCAGGCCCATCAGCATGCAGGACACGGTGCAATTGCCGCCGATGAAGTTCTTCACGCCCTTGGCCATGGCATCCTTGATCACGTTCAGGTTGACCGGATCGAGCACGATTATGGCGTCCTTGTCCATGCGCAGGGTCGACGCGGCGTCGATCCAGTAGCCGTTCCAGCCGGCCGCGCGCAGCTTGGGGAATACCTCGGTGGTGTAGTCGCCGCCCTGGCAGGAGATGATGATCTCGCAGCGTTTCAGTTCGTCGATGTTGGTGGCGTCTTTCAGGGTAGTCTCGTTCTTCGCCATCTTCGGCGCAGCGCCGCCGGTGTTCGAAGTGGAGAAGAATACCGGCTCGATATGGGCAAAGTCGCCCTCTTCCTGCATGCGCTGCATCAGGACCGAACCGACCATACCGCGCCAACCAACCAGACCTACGAGTTTCATTTTGCTTTCCTTTGGGAGTAAATTCTTTTCAATTCTAAACCGGTACACCAGTGTCTGACCCGCAGGGTCAGACACTGATACGCGACCGCTGCGTGCCGGGTGTCAGACCCCGTGGGTCTGACACCGGGTTACCGGTTTTCAGAGCGCCGCCACCACTGCATCGCCCATCTGCTCGGTGCCCACCTTGGTGGTGCCCTCTTCGTAGATGTCCGGCGTGCGCAGGCCCTGTGCCAGAACCTTCTTGACGGCGTTTTCGATGCGGTCGGCCTGCTCCGCGCGATTCAGCGAATAGCGCAGCATCATGGCGGCCGACAAGATCGTGGCCAGCGGGTTGGCAACACCCTTGCCCGCGATGTCGGGAGCCGAGCCGTGCGAAGGTTCGTACAGGCCCTTGTTGTTGGCATCCAGCGAAGCCGATGGCAGCATGCCGATCGAGCCGGTCAGCATGGCCGCGGCGTCGGACAGGATGTCGCCGAACATATTGCCGGTGACGATCACGTCGAACTTCTTCGGCGCGCGCACCAGCTGCATGGCGGCGTTGTCGACGTACATGTGGTCCAGCGCCACGTCCGGGTATTCCTTGTGCACGTCGGTGACGATGTCTTTCCAGAACTGGAAGGTTTCCAGCACATTGGCCTTGTCGACGGAAGTCAGGCGCTTGCCGCGCTTTTGCGCCGCCTGGAACGCCACGTGGGCGATGCGGCGGATTTCGCCTTCCGCATAGCGCATGGTGTCGAAGCCTTCGCGCTGGCCCTTGAACGGGCCATCCGGACATTCGCGCACGCCGCGCGGCTGGCCGAAGTAGATGTCGCCGGTCAGTTCGCGCACGATCAGGATGTCCAGGCCCGACACCACTTCAGGCTTCAGCGTCGAAGCGCCGGCCAGTTCAGGGTACAGGATGGCAGGACGCAGGTTGCCGAACAGGCCCAGGTTCTTGCGCAGGCCGAGGATGGCCTGCTCCGGCCGCAGCGGACGGTCCAGGGTGTCGTACTTCCAGTCGCCTACCGCGCCAAACAGCACAGCGTCAGCCGCCTTGGCCAACGACAGGGTTTCTTCCGGCAGCGGATGGCCCTTGGCCTCATAGCCCGCGCCACCGACCGGCGCGGTTTCCATCTCAAATTTCTCGTCGAGCGCGTTCAGGACCTTGACGGCCTGGCTGACGATTTCCGGGCCAATGCCATCGCCCGGCAGGATTGCAATTTTCATTATTCGATCTTCTGTTAGATAACGTTGGCCAACCAGGGCTGGCTTGCGAGACGGCGCTCTTCGAACGCTTTGATCTCGTCGGCATGGCGCAGGGTCAGGCCAATATCGTCGAGGCCATTCATCAGGCAGTACTTGCGGAAGGCATCGATCTCGAAGGGATAGGAGACGGAGCCATTGCTGGTGCCTACACGCTGCTGTTCAAGATCCACTACCAGGCGGTAACCCGGGAAGGCCTTGACTTCGTTGAACAGATGATCGATCTGCGCTTCAGTGAGAACGACCGGCAGCAGGCCGTTCTTGAAGCAGTTGTTGAAGAAAATGTCCGCAAAGCTTGGCGCGAGGATGGCGCGGAAACCGTACTGGTCGAGCGCCCACGGCGCGTGTTCGCGCGAAGAGCCGCAGCCGAAGTTCTTGCGGGTCAAAAGAATCGAAGCGCCCTGGTAGCGCGGCTGGTTCAGCACGAAGTCCGGGTTGAGCGGACGCTTGCTGTTATCCATGCCCGGCTCGCCGTGGTCCAGGTAGCGCCACTCGTCAAACAGGTTGGGGCCGAAACCGGTACGGTGGATCGATTTCAGGAATTGTTTCGGAATGATCGCGTCGGTATCGACGTTGGCGCGGTCAAGCGGTGCAACTAAGCCTTCATAGACTGTAAATTTTTCCATGATTCTCAACGGGTGGCGACGGCGGACCGTCGCGGTCCGCCGATCAGCGGTTATTTACTGCCGGCGCCTTCCATTTTCTGGCCGACTTTCTGGACATCCTTGCCGAAGCCCGCGACGGTATTGCAACCGGTCAGGGAGAATGCGGCGATAGCGATGGCGATGGCAAATAGCTTTTTCATGATGTTGTCTCTGGCAGGTTATGGTTAGCGGATGGATCGAACATCCACAAAATGGCCGGCGATACCGGCAGCCGCCGCCATGGCGGGAGACACCAGGTGGGTGCGTCCGCCCTGGCCTTGACGGCCTTCAAAATTACGGTTGGAAGTCGAGGCGCAACGCTCGCCCGGATCCAGGCGGTCGGCGTTCATGGCCAGGCACATCGAGCAGCCCGGCTCGCGCCACTCAAAGCCGGCTGCCTTGAAGATCGCATCCAGGCCTTCGCGTTCGGCCTGCTCTTTCACCAGGCCGGAGCCCGGCACTACCATGGCGAGCTTGACGTTCGAAGCACGCTGCTTGCCGCGCACAACGGCAGCGGCGGCGCGCAAGTCCTCGATGCGCGAGTTGGTGCAGGAGCCGATGAAGACCTTGTCGATGCGGATGTCTTCGATGCGCGTGTTCGGCGTCAGGTTCATGTACACCAGGGCCTTTTCCATGGCGTCGCGCTTGACCGGGTCTTTTTCCTGGTCCGGGTCGGGCACGCGGCCGTCAATCGAAGTCACCTGCTCGGGCGAAGTGCCCCAAGTCACTTGGGGCAGGATCTGCGCCGCGTCCAGCGTCACCACGAAGTCGAATTTCGCGCCCGGGTCGGAATGCAAGGTGCGCCAGTAGGACACGGCCTGCTCCCACTGCGGGCCCACCGGCGAATAAGGGCGGCCCTTGACATAGTTGATGGTGGTGTCATCCACCGCGATCATGCCGGCGCGGGCGCCCGCTTCGATCGCCATATTACAAACGGTCATGCGGCCTTCCATCGACAGCGAGCGGATTGCCGAACCGGCGAATTCGATCGCGTAGCCAGTGCCGCCTGCGGTGCCGATCTTGCCGATCACGGCCAGCACGATGTCCTTGGCGGTCACGCCGGCCGGCAGCACGCCGTCCACCTGCACCAGCATGGACTTGGACTTCTTGGCCAGCAGGGTCTGGGTCGCCAGCACGTGCTCCACTTCCGAGGTGCCGATGCCGTGCGCCAGCGCGCCGAACGCGCCGTGGGTCGACGTATGCGAGTCGCCGCACACCACGGTCATGCCTGGCAGGGTCGCGCCCTGCTCCGGGCCGATCACGTGCACGATGCCCTGGCGCTTGTCGTTCATGTTGAAGTAGGTCATGCCGACCGACTTGGTGTTCTTGTCCAGGGTTTCCACCTGCAGGCGCGAGACCGGGTCTTCGATGCCATGCGAACGGTCCGTGGTCGGAACGTTATGGTCGGCCACGGCCAGGTTGGCCGACAGGCGCCATGGCTGGCGGCCGGCGCTGCGCAGGCCGTCGAATGCCTGCGGGCTGGTCACTTCGTGAACCAGGTGGCGGTCGATGTACAGGAGGGCGGTGCCGTCTTCCTCAGTGCGTACTACGTGGGATTCCCAGAGTTTGTCGTAAAGCGTTTTCATGATGCTGCCTGATAAGGTGATCCGTTTGATTATGCCATATTTTGTGCAATGCAAAACCTAGCCGTTTTCCGCCTCGTGAGCAATTTCGCGTAGTTTTTGAGCGATGGCGCCAAATAAAAAAAGCCTGCAGCCCCTTTGTGGGAGGCTGCAGGCTTGTGTTTTCTGTATTTTTTGGAGGAGGCCTTAGGCCGCCATCCTTACACTTCCCCTGCAACCGTCCATCAGGAACGATAGGCCAACTACTAGGACCAGGTCGCCCTCGGCGGAACGTGCGGTGCCGGTAATGCCTTCCACCGACAGTGCGGTCATCGGCTTGATGACCAGGTCGGCAGTGCCATCCACGGCCGAAACGGCCAGGATGTAAGGCTGCGGCGAGTTCACCACGATGCCCACGCGCTCCGAGCATGGCTCGTAGCCCAGTGCATCGGCCAGCGAACGCACCGGCAGCGGACGGCCCTGGTCTTTCAGGACCGGGGCGCCGCCCACTTCCATGAAGGTTTCCGGCAATTCGACCACGCGCTCGACCACGGCCATCGGCAGCGCCAGCAGCGCGCCGGAGGTGGACACCAGCATGGTCGGCACGATCGACAGTTCGATCGGCAGGCGGATGGCGAACTTGGTGCCTTTGCCCAGGGCCGATTCGATATGGATCGCACCGCGGTTCTTTTCCACGGCGGTCTTCACCACGTCCATGCCGACGCCGCGGCCGGAGACGGACGATGCCACTTCCTTGGTCGAGAAGCCAGGCAGGAACACCAGCTGGTAGGACTCGTCGTCCGACAGGTTGGCGCTCGGCGAGATCAGGCCCTTCTCCGCAGCCTTGCGGCGCAGCGCGACCGGGTCCATGCCCTTGCCGTCGTCCTGCAGCACGATCATGACGGAGTTGGCCTCCTGCCATGCTTTCAGCGAGATGTAGGCGCGCGGCGATTTGCCCTTGGCCAGGCGCTCGTCCGGCGCTTCTACGCCATGGTCCAGCGCGTTGCGCAGCATGTGCACCAGCGGGTCGTACAGGCTGTCCACCACCACGCGGTCAACTTCGGTTTCCGCGCCTTCGATGGTCAGCTCGACTTCCTTGCCCAGGTCTTTTGCCAGTTCGCGCACCAGGCGCGGGAACTTCTGGAACAGGCGGCCGACCGGCTGCATGCGGGTCGCCAGCGTGGCGCGCTGCAGCTCGGTGGAATAGCGCGAAGCGCGTTCCAGGGTTTCGGTCAGGGCCGACATCAGCGTCGCAGCCTGGCCTTCGAACTTGAATTGCTGCAGGCGTTCCAGCAGCACGGCAGCCTGGTTGGCGGCCTGCACCGACTCGCCGGCCACTTCCAGCAGCGCATCGAGTTTGACGGCATCGATACGGATCGATTCTTCCTTGGCCGGCGCGGAGGTCGGCTTGGCTTCGCCAGCTGGGCGCTCGCGTGCTTCCGGTGCCGCGGCAGGTGCTGCAGGCGCGGCGGGCGGAGTGCCGGCAGCTGCGGCGTGGGCCGCAGCGACGCCTTCGGCACGCACATCAACCGCCGGACGCACATAAGTACCAGGCGGCACCACGGCTTCATACATGCCTTCCCAGTCCAGGCCATCGGCCGACGGCGCAGCGACCGGCGCAGCACTTGGCGCTGCGGCAGCAGGGGCAGCCGCGGCAGGCGCCGCAGCGGCAGGGGCGGCGGCTGGCTTGGCCTTGCCCGCAGCGGAACTGGCCTTGCCTTCGATCGCATCCTTCAGGATCGCTTCCAGGTCGGCCGGCATCGGCGCCAGCTCGTCCGGCGCGGTACCGTTATTCAGGTCGGTCAGCTGGTCGGCCACGAAGCCGGACGCTTGCAGCGCCGCTTCGATCGACAGCGGCGTAACCGGCGCGGCGCCGGTGCGCAGCGCGTCGAACAGGTTCTCGGTCAGGTGGCAGGCCGAAACCAGTGCGCCAAGGTTCATGAAGCCCGCGCCACCCTTGATGGTGTGGAACGAGCGGAAAACTGCGTTCAGCGTTTCCTTGTTGTCGGGGTCACGTTCGAGGCGCAGCAAGTGCTCTTCGACGTTGACGGCCAGGTCCATGGCCTCGACAACGAACTCCTTGAGCATATCGTCCATTAGAACCCCAGGTCGGCAAGCAGGTCATCGACGCTGTCCTGATTCAGGGCTTCCGATGGGACGGATGGACCTGACATCAGCGACACCTCTTTCTGCGCAATCTTCTCGCGCACATCGGCCGGCGCATTGTCTTTCAGCAGCTGCGCCAGCTCGGATTCGACCTTCTTGGTAATGGCCACGACCTTCTTGATCAACTGGCCGGTGATGTCCTGGAAGTCCTGGGCCATCATGATTTCCAGCAGGCGGGCTTTTTCCGCCTCGGTTGCTTGCGCTACCTTTGTGGCGAAAGTGCGCGAATCGCCCGCCAGGGCCTTGAACTCTTCAATGCTCAGCTTGCCTGCAAACAGGTCGGCCCAGCGGTCTTCCATTTCCTTGGCTTGCTTGGACAGCACTTCCTGCGCCGGCATGCCATCGTCCAGGGTATTCAGCACCTTGTTGGCTGCCTGTTCGGTCAGCGATGCCACATATTCCAGGCGGTCCTGCGCATCCACGATCTGGGTGGACGCTTCGGTCAAGGCCTTGTCGTAGCCCAGTTCGCGCAGCGAGTCGTGCAGCAAGCGCACGATGCCGCCCAGGCGTTCGAACATGCCGTCCGCATGTTCGCCGCCTTCGGCCGGCGCTTCGCCCGCAGGGGCCGGGGCAGGTGCCGGGGCCGGCGTTGGTGCCGGGGCGGCCGCCTTGCTGGAAGCGGCTACGGAATCAAACAGGCTTTCCAGGTCATCGGAATCGCCAGACTCGGATGCCGCAGCGGCCGGAGCCGGCGCTGGAGCAGGTGCAGGCGCATTCGCCCGTTGCGCAGATACTTCCTCAAATAATGCATCGAAATCATCAGCGGCGTCGGTCATAATTCCTGCTTCTCCATAATTTTCAAAAGTTCCTGCTGCCGGAAAAAATTGTCAAATTTGACGCTCGGCAATAAATAAGGCACTCACGCGAGTGTAACAGGGGCACCCCACTCAGTTCAATCTCTTAGGTGAAGCCAAACCGCCCTCCAAGTGTACTGTTGTATTTGCGGATGGTGTGAAATACACGCTGCAAGCCCCTGAAATAACGGGAATTTGCGCCATCTGCGATGTCCTCGTGACAGTTTCTTGATAATTATCAACTCTTTACAGCAGAACAATACCGATAAACGGGGCTACAATGAAGGCAGGAACTGGCTCTTTTAATAGTTAAAGGAGGCTGAGATATGTACCGGAAAATCCTGATAACGACGGACGGCTCGGCCGTTTCCAGCAAGACTGCCTGTGCCGGGGTCGAATTTGCCCAGCAGCTCGGGGCAGAAGTGCTGGCCTTGTTCGTGGCGCCGGAATACCAGTACCCGATTTACGTGGAAATCATCCCGCCCAGCTACCCGAGCGAAGAAGAGTACCGGGCGGCAATGCAGCGCGCCGGCAACGAGCACGTTCAGTCTATCCTTGAGTCCTGCGCGAAAAAAGGCGTACGGGCCGAAGGCATGACAGCCTTTGCCGAAAGCGCAGCACTGAAGATCGTCGAAGTCGCCAACCAGTGCGGCTGCGACCTGATTTTCATCGGTTCGCACGGGCGCAGCGGCTGGGGCCACCTGCTCCTGGGCAGTGTGACCAATAAAGTGCTGTCGCATACCAAGATCCCGGTGCTGGTGCACCGGCTGATCAAAGACCCGCGCCCGGCCTGAACGGCCTGGCGTTACGACGCGCTCCGGCCTGCCGGGCCGGAGTGTGAAGACAAGTATTGCTAACTTTTTGAGGAACTATGATTCGCATTGTCATTGCCGACGACCACACCATCATGCGCGAAGGGCTCAAGCGCATTCTTGACGGGGCTCCCGACATCGACATCGTAGGCGAAGCCATCGACGGCTTCGAGGTTCTCACCCATATCCGCCAGGGCGGCTTCGACCTGCTGCTGCTCGACCTGTCCATGCCAGGACGCAGCGGCGTCGACCTGATCCGCCAGATCCGCAGCGAATCGCCCAAGCTTGCCATCCTGATCCTCACCATGCACGAGGAAGAACAGTACGCGGTGCGCGCCATCCGCGCCGGCGCCCAGGGCTACCTGACCAAGGAAAGCGCCGGCACCCAGCTGGTGGGCGCGATCCGCAAGGTCGCCTCCGGCCGCCCCTATATCTCCACCGAAGTGGCCGAGCAACTGGCGCTGAACATCATGCAGCCGGCCGAAACCCTGCTGCACAAGCAGCTTTCCGACCGCGAATTCGAAGTGTTTTCGCTGCTGGTGTCGGGAAAATCCATCACCGAGATCGCCAACGGCCTGCATTTGAGCGTGAAAACGGTCAGCACCCACAAGACCCGCATCATGCAGAAGATGGGCATGGCTTCGCTGTCCGAAATGGTCCAGTACGCAGTGGCGCACAAGCTCCTGACCCCGTTCAAAGCATGATTGACAAGGTTGACTTTAGGATAATTCCTACACTGCCCCACTACCCTCCTACGGGCATATTCAGCAACGACTGATATTTTTCCCACATTCACGTTGGCATACTGAAACCATTCCGTTTGGGAACCAGGAGATCAGCATGCTCTCAACGCAACCCGTGTCCCATGAGGCCGGCCGACAGCGGCAAGGCCGTTTGTGGTCCAACCTGAAAGAAGTGTGCGAACTGCTGCACTTGCCGCCGGTATCGCTCAATTCCGAAGAGCTGCTGTTCCAGCATGTGCAGTTCAAGACCGGCCAGCGCGTGCATACCATCGGCCAGCCGTTCGACATGCTGTACGTGGTGAACTCCGGCTTCATGAAAACGGTGCTGATTGACGAATTCGGCAACGAGCAGGTGCTGGCCTTCCCGATGAAGGGCGACCTGATGGGCGTGGACGGCATCCACAGCAAGACTTACGCCTCGGAGGCGGTGGCGCTGTCGGACTGCGACCTGATCCTGCTGCCGTTCAAGAAGCTGACCACGCTGGGCCGTACCCACGTGGAGCTGGAGAACATGATGTACGGCGTGATGAGCCGCGAACTGGTGCGTGAGCAAGCCATGATCGGCATGCTCGGCGCGCTGAGCGCGGAAGCGCGGGTGGCGCGCTTCCTTGTCACGCTATCGGAAAAGTTTTCGCAGATGGGCTATTCGAGCAAGCTGTTCAACCTGCGCATGACGCGCCATGAAATCGGCAGCTACCTCGGATTGACGCTGGAAACGGTCAGCCGCACCTTGTCAGCCTTCAACGAGATCGGGCTGATCAGCGTGGACCAGCGCACCATCGGCATCAAGGACGTCGACGCCCTGAAATCCCTGCGTCGCCTGCCGCCATCGCGCACGCGCAGCAAGCTGCCGTCGCGCGCCAAAGCCGCCGCCAGCGAAGCTGCCGTGCCGCTGCTGGCGACTTTGTAAAGAGTACTACTCACCCAGCTTTGGCCCGCTTCGGCGGGCCTCTTTTTTTCTTCAATAATTTATTTGACAAGCATTGCCGACCTGCGCATAATGCAAATGCGAATCATTCTTATCTGAGGAAAAACAACAATGCAGAACTCCGCCACTATCGACGCCCCCAAACCCATGGCTGCTGCCGCCCCTGCCGCGCAGCAGCCGACCCCAGCCCTGCGCCGCTACACCACCGCCGGCCTGATGGAAGACCAGCGCGAAATCGAAATTGAACACGCCGGCCGCATTTACCGTCTTCGCATCACGCAGTTGAACAAGCTGATCCTGACTGCCTGAGGCATACCCTCCCCAATCGCCAGCCAGCCGTCACACGCGGCAGCCAGCCACCCCTGAACTCTTGGAGTGATCATGGCTATCGACCGCAACGACCCGATCTTCACGCACAGCGCCGCTGCCCGGCAGCCGGAACTGATGCTGTCCGCCGTGCTGCACCTGATGTCGCACTACACCGCCAATGCCGCCGACAACGGCGGCTGCGTCAAGCTGGCATCCGTGATCGAACGCCACCTGAAAGCGCTGTCGGCGCTGCCGGACCTGTCGCCCGTGCTGCGCGCCACCTGCCAGCAGCTATGCGAACAGTGGGGCGCCGTGGTCGAACAAGCCCGTCCTCAGCAGGAACGCGCCAGTTTCCTGGCGCGCCTGATCGGCCGCCCCCGCCCTGCCCCGCTGCCCGCCTGAGGTCCGCCATGTGCGACAAGCATGACACCCCGGCCGCCAAGCCAGCGGCCGCAGAACCGGCACGCCGCCGCCGCATCTGGGACCTCCCGCACACCTGCCACTGCCCACTGGTCGGCGTCGGCCTGCCGCTCGGCGTGCTGCGCAAGATCGTCACCAAGGCCGTCGGTGGCAAGGTGCTGGCCGACGACTATGAAGTGCACGTCGGCGCCGTCAGCGAATGCGGCACGCGCAACCGCCTGTCGGAAGCCGTGCAGAAGGAACTGGAACGCCGCTACGCAGTGGTGATCCAGCGCTTCCGCCCCGCACGCGACAGCGCCGCATTGGAAGCCTTGTGGGAAGCCGCCGTTGCCAGCGGCGATGTGCCCGGCCCGTTCTGGGCCGGCCTGAGCCACCAGCACTGCACGCTCGAACTGCAGGAACGCATGTGCCGCGACCTGCACATGATCCAGCACCAGGCCGGCGCCGCCACGCGCGCCGACATCAGCCGCCTGCAGGCGCTTGAACAATCCAACGCAGCACTGGAGCGTGAACTGGCGCGCCAGCAGCAGCGCAGCGCCGCCTGGCAAGCCGAACGCCACGCCGAACAGGAAGCCCACGGCGCCGCCCTGATGCAGCTGCGCGCGCAACTGGTCGGGCGCGATAGCGTACTCGCCTCGCTGCGCCAGCAACTGGAAGAGCTGCACGCCACCATTCCCGGCCTCGCCTCACGCGAACGCCTGGCGCGCCAGCTGGCCGACACCGAACAGCGCGTGCACGACTTGCGCGCCGAAGCCGCCGCCGCCCGCGCTGAAGCAAGCGCGCTGGAACGCCAGCTCGCCGAAGCCCGCGCCGCGCTGGCAGCAGTCACCACGCAACCATCGCCCGCCACTCCGGCGGCCGTCACCGCCGCAACGGGCGGGCCGGCTGCCCGGGCGGGCACCATCGCACAACGCGTCACGCTGCACGGCCTGCTGGCCGAACGCGTGCTGTGCGTAGGCGGCCGCGCCGGCAACGTCGCCGGCTACCGCAGTGTGATTGAAGACGCCGGCGCCGAATTCCTGCACCACGACGGCGGCCTCGAAGACAACGTCGCCCGCCTCGAAAGCAGCATGGCCGCCGCCGACCTGGTGATCTGCCAGACCGCCTGCATCAGCCACAGCGCCTACTGGCGCGTGAAGGACTTCTGCAAGCGCCACCAGAAACGCTGCATCTTCGTCGACAACCCCAGCGTCACCACCCTCCAGCGCGCCCTCGAACCCCAATAAAAGTCGGGGTCAGGTCTGTCATTTGGACACCGACACACGTTGTTTGATCTAGCTCAATACGCAAAACAAAGGTTTTTTGCGTATTGAGCTAGATCAAATGTTCGCGCTAACTGTCCAAATGACAGACCTGACCCCGAATAAAAAACGCCCCGGCGCTTGCGCGCACGGGGCGTTTTGGTACTGAGCTCGGCGATTAGAAGCTGTAATTGCCGGTCAGGTAGAAGGTGCGGCCCATTGGGTCGGCGTAGCGTGGGTCGAAGCCAACCTGGTGGCCCGAGGAGTTACGCAGCGACAGTGGTGGATCGCGGTCCAGCAGGTTCTTGATGCCAGCGCGCAGTGCCAACTGCTTGTTGACAGTCCACTTGCCTTGCCAGTCCCAGGTCAGGTGCGAAGGCACGTGCAGGCGGATCTTCTCGGTCGCATTGGTGCTCAGGTTCAGCACGGTCGCGGACGCATCGGTGTAGCCGTTGCGGTAGTTGGCGATCAGGGTGTTGCTGAATGCGCCGGTGTCCAGAGTGGTGGTCCAGCGAACAACGTGACGGAACGCGACTTTGTTGTCGGTGCCGAAGAAGTTCATGTCGTTGGTCCACTTGTCCGAAGTGCCTGGCTCGGTGTAGTCGGACTTGATCAGGTAAGTACCTGCCAGGTTCGAGGTCAGGTTGCCGAAGCCGAACTTGTGGCGAGCGGTGAAGTCCCAGTCCAGGCCCTGGCTGTGGGTCTTGCCGATGTTGATCGACAGCGACTTGAAGGCCCAGTAGGTAGCGCCGGTTGCAGGCTGGGTGAAGGTGGTGAACAGGTCGCGGAACTTGACTGGGTCAGAGAACGCCAGCTGCTCGGATACTTCCGAAACCGCGTCGGTCATCTTCACGTCCCACAGGTCGGCACCGAAGGAGAAGGCATTGGTCGGTTCAGCACGGAAGCCGATGGTGAACTGCTTCGACTTCTCTGGCTTCAGGTCCGGGTTGCCACCGGAGTACACGTTGTACTGGGTCTTGCCTGGCTGGCACAGCGAATCGTTACCCAGCGCGGTCGGGCAAGCGTAGGAGCTGGCGGTGAAGCCGGCGGTGACCAGTGGCTGGCCGATGTTCAGCATGGAAGGCGCCTTGAAGCCGGTGCCGTAGGAGCCGCGCACCAGGAAGCCCTGGGTTGGCTGCCAGCGTGCCGATACCTTGTAGGTGGTTGCGTGTTCACGCTTGCCCATCTTGGTGTTGGTCAGGCCGTTGTCGATGGCGGAGTAGCCGTCGTAACGTACCGCGCCGGTCAGTTCAACGCTCTTCGACACTGGTGCAGCCAGTTCGGTGAACACGCCGTAGGTGTCGCGCTCCATGTCGTAGCGTGCAGGAGTGCTGAAGTTGTAGATCGAACCGTTGCTTGCTGCTTCGGAAGGAGTCTGCTCGTAGTGGTAATTGCGGAAGTCGCCGCCCACTGCGATCTGTGCTGCGCCGCCTGGCAGGGAGAACAGTTCACGCGAGCCGTGTGCGTCGATGCCCTTCAGGGTGGTCGATGCCTCGCGGATCGAGCCGATGAAGGTTGCATCGGACAGCTGCTGTGCGGTCGCCTTGGTGCTGCCGATCGGTTCGAACGGGTTGATGGTGCGGTTGGCAACCATGTCGCGGAACGGCTGGTTCAGCGCGTAGCCGCCAACGTAACGCTCGTCGATCTTGTTGCGGGACCAGGTCAGGCCGGTGTTGAACGCCCATGCGCCCAGGTCGCCTTCCAGGCCGGTAACGAAGTGGGTCGAATCGGTGATGGTGTTGCTGGCGCGGCTGCCGAAGTCATAGGTGCGGAACAGGCCGTTGACCGAAGTCACGCGCGAATCCTGGTCGGCGGTCAGGTATGGCTTGACGTAGTCGTTGTAGTAAGCCGAACCTTTGGCGATGCTGATCGGCGCGGTGTTGGCGGCGATACGTGCGGTCAGGTCCAGGCGCGACAGCGCGGTTTCAGCGAACAGGTTGATGTTGTCGTTCAGCTTGAAGGTGGCTTTGCCGAAGAAGCTGTCACGCTTGTTTTCAGGAACGATTTCAACCATCGAGCTGGAGTCGAAACCGCAGTTCTGGGTGGTGGCATCGTTGGTTGCCTGGTAGAAGTTCACCGGTGCGCACTTGCCGTTGGCCTTGTAGTACGGGTTGAAACCGATCGCTTCGGTGCCAGTGCCGCTGGCTTTGTTCATCTTGACCTGAACGTTGGCAGGGATTGCCGACGAGCTGGTGCGGTCCATCACGTAGTCGGTGCCGTTGTGGCTGAATGGCAGGTAGGAGGTCTTGGCGAAGTCGCGCTCGGTGGCCTTGACTGCCTTGCGCTCGTCGTGGCGGTAGGAGCCGACCAGCTTGATGCGGCCTGCTTCATCGGTCCAGCCGGAAGTCAGGTTGAAGTAGGTCTGGCGGCCGGAGCTGCTGTCGAACGGCTGGGTGATGTTCGCTTCGATCGAGGTGGCTTTGACGCTGTCCTTCAGGATGAAGTTGATCACGCCGGCGATCGCGTCGGAACCGTACAGTGCGGAAGCGCCGTCGGTCAGGATTTCAACGCGCTCAACCGCGCTCATCGGAATGGCATTCAGGTTGACGGCGGAGCCCGAACCTTGCGGGGCCACGCGGCGGCCGTTCAGCAGCACCAGGGTGTACTCTTCGCCGATGTTATGGATGGAAGCGGAAACGTTGCCGCCCGAATTGGAGCCGGCAGCGACTGCATCAACGGTGAAGCCTTGCATTGCTGGCAGGGCCTGGATCAGGTCGGCGACGGTGCCGGCGCCGGTCTTGGCGATGGTTTCGGCGGACAGGCGCTGCACTGGCAGTGCGCCTTCGACGGCGATACGCTTGATCGCGGAACCGGTAATTTCAACGCGCTGCATTGGGGCTTCTTGCGCGGCGGCTTGGCCGGCTGCGACCAGGGCCAGGGCGGACATCGCCAGGCGCACGGAACGCGCACCGATCTTTTCTTGGAATGCCATTTCTTTACTCCTTCGGGTTACTGAAAACGTTCGAATGAGCAAAGTTTCTTTTTTGCATTTTGCTCACCGACCGCGGATTATGGGGGGAGCAAACGCGCAATTTAATGCCCTGCTATTACATTTCTGAAAGTTACAGGGAAAATTCGCAAGATAGTGAAAGAACCGGAATTAAATTTGCCAAAAAACTGAGCATTTGTCGTTTTTGAGCAACAATACAACAAACTTATTCAATGTATATCTGTTTGCAGCAACCAAAACTTGCAAAGTAACTCGCAGATATGCTTGTAATAAAATGTATCCAGACTTGATTGAATTGTATCGATACTTGACGCAAAGAAAAACGCCCCGGCTCGCGCGCGGGGCGTTTCTCTTGCTATCTGACTAGCTTAGAAAGTGTAGCTGCCAGTCAGGTAGAAGGTGCGGCCCAGCGGGTCCGCGTAGCGTGGGTCGAAACCAACCTGGTGGCCCGACGAGGCGCGCAGCGAGAACGGCGGGTTGCGGTCGGCAATGTTCTTGATGCCGGCGCGCAGCAGGAGGTTGCTGGTTGCCTTCCACTTGCCCTGCCAGTCGAAGGTCAGGTGGGAAGGAACGTGCACGCGGAAGGTTTCCAGCTTGTTGGTGGCGACGTTGCGGCTCTGCGCTTCAGCATCGGTGTAGCCGTTGCGGTAGTTGGCCACCAGCGAGTTGGAGAAGGCACCGGTATCCAGGGTGGTCGACAGGCGCACGATGTGGCGGAACGATACGGCGTCGTTGACGCCAAAGTAGTTCATGCTGTTGACCCAGTCGTTGTCCGTGCCCGGCTTGGTGTAGTCCGACTTGATCAGGTAGGTGCCGTTCAGGATGGTGGTCAGCTTACCGAACGAGAAGTTGTGGCGGTAAGTGGTTTCCCAGTCGATGCCCTGGTTGTGGGTCTTGCCGATGTTGATCGACAGGGTCTTCTTCGCCCAGTAGGTCTGGCCATTGCCTGGGTCGACGAAGGTGGTGAACAGCTCGCGGTACTTGACCGGATCGCCGAAGATCAGTGCTTCCGACACGCTCGACACGGCGTCACGAATCTTCACGTCCCACAGGTCGGCCTGCACCGAGAAGCTGCTGGTTGGCTCGAAGCGGAAGCCGACGGTGAATTGCTTGGACTTCTCCGGCTTCAGGTTTTCGTTACCGCCGGACAGCACGTTGTACTGGCGCTTGCCTACCTGGCAGTAGTCCGCATTCTCAGCCTTCAGGTTGGCAGGGCAATCCCAGGAGTTGGAGGTGAAGCCCGCCGCGACCAGCGGCTGGCCGATGTCCAGCATGGAAGGCGCCTTGAAGCCGGTGCCGTAGGAACCGCGCATCAGGAACGACGGGGTAGGCTGCCAGCGTGCCGACACCTTGTAGGTGCTGGACGATTCCTTGCTGCCCATGTCGCGGTTGGCCAGTTTGTTCTTGACTGCTTCGAAAGTGTCATAGCGAGCAGCACCAGTCAGCTCCAGGCCCTTCAGCACAGGCATGTTCACTTCGCTGAACACGCCGTAGTTGCTGCGCTCCATGTCATAGGCTGGCGATGCGCTGAAGCCGAAGATGTCCGAGCTGGTGGCGTGCGGCGATTGCTGGTAATGGTAGTTGCGGTAGTCGCCGCCCAGTGCGATCTGCGCGGTGCCGGCAGGCAGCTGGAACAGTTCATGGGAAGCGCGCGCGTCGATGCCCTTCAGGGTGGTCGAGGCATCGCGGATCGAGCCGTTGAACACCGAGTTGGCGATCAGCTGCTTGGTCGCATCCGACTGGCCGCCAATGCCCAGGAATGGGTCGAACTGGTTCTTGGCCAGCATGTCGCGGAATTCGGTGTTCTTGACGTAGCCGCCCACATAGCGCTCGTCGATGGCGTTCTTGGACCAGGTCAGGCCGGTGCCGAAGCTCCAGGTCCCGATATCGCCTTCAGCGCCCAGCACCAGGTTCTTGGACGTGGTGAGGGTTTCGCTGTCGCGGGTGCCCCAGTCATAGGTACGGTAGCTGGCAGTCACGCTCTTGATATCGGTGTCTTGCGCAGCGGTCAGGTATGGACGCACATAGGTGTTGTACAGCGGCGAGCCCTTGGCAATCGCGACCGAAGCGGTGTTCGGCGCGATACGCGCGGTCAGGTCCAGGCGCGAGTACGCTGCTTCCACGAACACATTGATCTTGTCGGTGGCTTTCACGGTTGCTTTGCCAAAGAAGCTGTCGCGGCTGTTTTGCGGCACGATTTCGATGGTTTGCACGAAGTCGAAGCCGCAGTTCTGCACCAGGGCGGTGTTGCTCAGCGCCAGCTGGTTCATCGGTGCGCACTGGCCATTCTTCTTCTGGTACGGGTTGAAGCCGATTGGCGCAGCACCGGATTTGAAGGTGGCCGACACGTTGGCCGGAATGGCTGCCGGGCTGGTGCGGTCGTAAATGTAGCTGTTGCCATTCCAGTTGAACGGGACGTAGGCAGTGTCGGCGAAGTCGCGGTCCAGCGCGCGCACTTGCTTGGTCTCATCCTTGCGGTAGGTCAGCAGCACGTTGTAGCGGTCGGCATCCAGGTCGCCCATGCCGTAGGTCAGGTTAAAGTTGCTGGTGCGGCCTGCGCTGGACTGGGTTGGCTGGCTGTGGCTGGCTTCAATATTGAAGCCCTGGTAATTTTTCTTCAGGATGAAGTTGATGACGCCGGCAATTGCATCGGAGCCGTACAGGGCGGACGCGCCGTCGGTCAGGATCTCGACGTTCTCAACCGCGCTCATCGGGATGGCGTTCAGGTTGATGGTGGAGCCCGAGCCTTGCGGGGCAATGCGGCGGCCGTTCAGCAGCACCAGGGTGTAGCTGGCGCCGATATCGTGGATGGAAGCGGTCACGTTGCCGCCCGAGTTGGTGCCGGCGGCAATGGCGGCAACCTGGAAGCCCTGCATTGCCGGCAGCGCCTGGATCAGGTCGGCAACGTTGCTTGCGCCCGACTTGGCAATTTGTTCGGCGGTCAGGCGTTGCACTGGCAGCGCGCCTTCGGCATTGATACGCTTGATAGCGGAACCGGTGATCTCAACACGCTGGATCGGCGCTTCCTGCGCCAAGGCAGCGCTGGCGGCAATCATGGTCAACACCGACACGGCCAGGCGTACCGAGCGCACGCCAACTTTCTCTTGGAAAAACATCCCTACTCCCCTTTTATTTATAAATAAGGCGACTTCACTTACGCTAGTCAGTTGGGGATTATGCAAGTTCCGTGATTGCCAGTGCGCGGAAAATCCGTTGATTTGATGTCAAACTTGTTACATATCCGAAATATTCTTAGAATATTTGTCAAGAGGCGGTCTAATCCAAATTTAGTTCGAGAAAAACCCGGCACAAACGTTGTCTAAGCGCGACAGCAGCCGAATGCGTGCTTAATAGACATCACGCCGGTAGCGGCCTGAACTGGACATTTCGCCCATTTCCTCGCCAGTAAGTATTTCTCGCAAGGCATGATCGACGCCAGCGGCCATGCCTTCCAGGCTGCCGCAGACGTAGATGGCGGCGCCGTCTGCCACCCAGGCGCGCACTGTGCCGGCGTGGCGCAGCAGCAGGTCTTGCACATATTCCCGGCCATCCGGTCCGCGCGACCAGGCCAGGTCCAGGCGCGGCAGCATGCCCGCACGCTGCCAGGCTTCCAGTTCATCGCGGTAGAACCCGTCGTGCTGCGGATCGCGTTCGCCGAACAACAGCCAGTTGCGCGCCTGGCCGGCGGCAGCGCGCGCCTTCAGGTGCCCGCGCAGTCCGGCAATGCCGCTGCCGTTGCCGATCAGGATCAGCGGGCGCCCGGCGTTTTCCTCAAGCCTGAAGCGGCGGTGCTCGCGCAGGCGCAGGCGCACCATGGCACCCTCTTCGGCTTGCTGCGTGAGCCAGCCTGAGGCCAGGCCATGGCTGCCGTCGCCATGGCGATGCAGGCGCACCAGCAAGTGCACGCGGCCATCGGAAGGAATGGAGGCGATCGAATATTCGCGCGGACGCTCCGGGTCGGCCGGCGCCGCGACCTGTACCAGGTCGCCCGATTGCCATGCGGGCAGCGGCGCGCCATCCATCGGCTCGAACTCGAGGTGGTAGATCGGCGCACCCGCGCTGCCGGGATTGAGCTTGCGCCGTTCTGCCAGGCGCCATTCGCCAAATTCCGGTGCGTCCCAGTCCGGCGCGTCGCTGGTGCCGGCCAGGTGGCTCAGTTGCTGGCGCCAGGCAGCGATGGCGGGCGGCGCGCTGCGGTCGACTTCAACCCGCGGGAACAGCGCTTGTGCGCCACGTGCTGCCAGCCAGGCATCGAGTGCACGGCCAAAGCCGCAGAAACTGCTGTAGGCGCTGTCGCCCAGCGCCAGCACGGCGTAGTGCAGCTGGCCCAGTGCGAGGTCGCTGCGTGCCATCAGGCGCTGCGCAAAGCGCGCGGCGGCATCGGGCGGATCGCCTTCGCCGTACGTCGAGGCCAGGAACAGGACGCGTTCTGCCGCTTGCAGCGTGGCTGCATCGAGTTCGTCGAAATCGCACAGATGGTTCGCAATGCCGGCCACGCGCAGGGTTTCGCTGGTCTGGCGCGCCAGCAGTTCGGCATTGCCGGTCTGGCTGGCGTAAGCCACCAGCCATGGAGAATCCCCTGCCGCGGCACGCGCGGCCTGCGCTGCAGTACGGGCGCGGCGCGCGCGCAGCCAGGGCAGCAGGCAAACTACGCCATAGGCGGCGATCATGGCGGCCGCCAGGCCGAGGCGGGATGGGTCGTTCGTGAGGATCATTCTTCTTCAAGCATCTTCTGGAAGCGGCTGCTGAGGATTTCGCGCAGCCTCGTCCCTTCGCGCAACAGGAAGCGTGCCGCAAGGCCTTTGCGTTCGGCCAGCGCCAGGCCTTGCTCAGGGCCGAGCACTGTCAGCGCCGTCGACCAGGCATCGGCCGCCATGGCGCTTTCGTGCACCACCGTGACTGATGCCAGCGCGTTGGTAACCGGCAGGCCGGTGCGGGGATCGATCGTATGCGGGCGCCGCGTGGCGTCCTGCATGAAATATTTGCGGTAGTCGCCCGAGGTGGCGACGGCCAGGCCGTGCAAGGCGATGGCGACTTCACCTGCGCTGCCGGCGCCTGGCGTCTGCGGTTCCTCCAGCGCCACCCACCACGGCTGGCCATCCGGCTTGAAACCGGCGCCGCGCAGTTCGCCGCCGGCTTCAACGAGGTAGTGGCGGCACCCCTGCCCTTCCAGGTAGCGCGCCAGCTTGTCGACGGCAAAGCCTTTGGCCACAGCCGACAAGTCGAGCTGTACGCCGCCGGGCTGGAAGGCGCGCTGGCGCGGGATATCCAGTTCCACCAGGCGCCCTGCCATGCCGGCGCGCACGGCCGCCACGTCGCGCGCGCAAGGCGGCACGAAGCCGGCTTCGTCATGCCGGCCGGTCGGGCCGAAACCCCACAGGTTGACCAGCACGCCGGCACTGGGATCGCAGGCGCCGCCGGTCTCGTGCGCTACGTCGAGCGCGTACTTCAGGACTTCAAAAAAATCGGCTGGCAGCGCATGCCAGGTGCAGGCGCCCGCGCGATTGAAACGGCCCAGGTCCGAAGCCGGTTCCCAGTGGCTCATCTCGGCCACCACCTGGTCCAGCTGCTCCTGCAAGCCGGCCTGCAGGCTCGCTGCGCGCAGCGGCGCGCCGGCAGCCATCGCGCCTGGCGCCAGTGCTACCCGCGCCGACCACGTGGTGCCCATGCTGGCGCCGCCGAAATCGACGATGCCTGCCCCCGCCGGCGCAGGCTCGGCGGAGATGGCGGGCGGCAGCAGAACGCGGCGCACCTGCTTACTGCGGCAGTACTTCCACCGTCGCTGCGTAAGTCACGCGGCGTGGCGGCATCTGGCGCGGGCCTGCTTGCTGGCCTGCTTGCGGCGCAGCGGCTGCAGGCCAGCTGCTGGACACCAGGTACATGCCAGCTTCCGGAATCTTGAAGCTGATTTCGCCCTTGGCATCGGTCGACAGGCGGATCTCGCCCAGCGTGCCGCGATAGCGCACGCCGCCCGGGATCAGGCTGAAAGCCTGGTTGGCAGCCGGTTTGCCATCGAGCAGGAACTTCCATTTCGCTTCCTCGCCCGCGCGCATATCGTTCGGGTGCGTGACCGGCACCAGCTCCAGGCCGACGCCGGTTGGCTTGAACACCGCTTCATCGGTCTTGTTGGCACTGACGAAGGTCTCCAGGCGGCTGCTGGTACGCGACACATTCAGTTCTTCGGCGTTGGCGGGCACGTTGGCCGCCATCTCCGCCTCTGGACCGCGCCAGCGCTTCATTTCGCCATTGACCTTCCAGCTTGCCATCACCGACTGGCTCACCAGGGCAATCTTGTAGGTGCCCGGCTTGGCCATCTTCACATCGAAGGTGGAACGCAGGCGGCCGGTCAGCGCGTTCTGCATGTCGACCTTGGCGCCGTCCGGGCCGGTAATGGAGATACCATCCAGCTTCAGCGGCTGGTGGTCGATATCGAACAAGCCTTCCGAAATGGCCGCATCCACGGTCACCCAAGGCTCCTTGGCATCCACCAGCGAGGACGAAGGCAGCAGCCATGGCTTGTGCGCCTGGGCGCTGAAGGCGGCGCCGGCCAGTGCCAGCGCGATCAGGGTTTTGCTCAGCTTCATGGCGGATCCTTATGGTTTGACTTGCACGGTGACTTCGCCCAGTTCTTCCTTGCCCTTGGCGGAGAAGGACTGCGCCGACTTCGGCGGCCACGCCACCGGCACCTTCACCAGCTCACGGCCGCCCGCCTCGCGCGCCGCTTCCAGCACCAGCTGGTAATTGCCGGCCGGGAGCTTGTTCAGGGCGTCTTTCGCCACCGGGAAGCTGAGGGAAACTTCGCCCGGGGCGCGGGTTGCGCCGCTCACGCCATCCATCGGCATTTCCACGTCGCGGCCGGCCTTGCGCCACCACTGGCGCATGTCCTTCAGCCACTTGGTGCCGGCGTTGTCCTTCTTCTTCACGTCATACAGCACCGCCAGGTTGGCGACCACCTTCTGGTCCGCATTCTCCAGCCAGGCTGCCACGTATGGGCGGTGGTATTCGGCCACGTTCAGCTGCGGCAGTTCGAATTTCAGCGTCAGGTCGGCCGCCATCGCGGACGCGCTCACCAGCGGCAAGCCGACGGCGATGGAATAACGAAGTTTCATACAGAAGTCCTTAATGAATGTAGAACAAAGCGATTACACATGGAATGACAACACCCAGGCCCACCATCGGCCAGGTAAACGGCCGCTTGGCCGCATGGAATTTCAGGATCAGCAAACCGGTAATGCAGAACACCAGGCAGGCCGCCGCAAAGATATCGATGAACCAGTTCCAGGCCACGCCGGTATTGCGGCCCTTGTGCACGTCATTGAGCCAGGAAATCCAGCCACGGTCGGTATTCTCGAATTCCGCCGCGCCATCTTCCAGGCCGATGCGCACCCAGGCATCGCCGCCTGCCTTCGGCATCGGCAGGTACACCTCGTCGGCCGACCATTCGGCTTCGCGTCCGCCGGCCTTGAGCGACCAGGTTTCGCGCAGCCAGCGTTCGCCCGCTTCCGGCAATGGTGCCTTCTCACCGTCATGCTTCCCGGCGAAGGCTTGCAGCTCGCTGACCAGGGCCGCTGGCGCCGTGGCCTGTTTGCGCACGATCGATGGCTTGGCCTCGATCTGGCTGGCGTGGTTCAGCGTGATGCCGGTAATCGCGAACAGGAACATGCCGAGCAGGCACATGGCCGAGCTGACCCAATGCCATTCGTGCAGGAGCTTGAGCCAAACAGCGCGTTTGGCCTGTATTTCTGGACTGCCCAAGTTGTTACTTTCCATAAGTGAATACCGGATGATAATGCACCAGACTTGCTAATGCAATTGAGAATCGTTATCATTTACATTGCTTTACATACCCGCAACAGCCAGCCATCTCCCAGTTTGACGGATGCAGCCAGCCGTAAAACACCAACTGCATCAAATCTGGAGAGAATTTTGACCATCCGTAGCCGCAAGCACACGCTGGCCACCCAGCCGCTGCTGAACCAATCCCTGCTCGCCATGGCCGCCATCGGCCTGCCTTTGTCGGTCCAGGCCCAGGCGCAAGAAAAGACCATGGCCGAAGTCAAGGTCGAAGCTGCCGCCGAAACCGCCTACAAGACCGACCGCGCGTCTTCGCCAAAACTGACCGCACCGCTGGTCGATACCCCGCAAACCATTTCCGTGATCAGGAAAGAACTGATCCAGGAACAAGGCGCCTCCTCCATCGTAGAGGCCCTGCGCAATACGCCGGGCATCACCCTGCAACTGGGCGAGAACGGCAATACCAGCGCTGGCGATACTTTCCAGATGCGCGGCTTCGCCGCCCAATCCTCGATCTTCGTCGACGGCATCCGCGACCTCGGCGCAGTGACCCGCGAAGCCTTCAATATCGAGCAGGTCGAAGTGGCCAAGGGCCCGGCCGGCGCCGACATCGGCCGCGGCGCAGCCGCCGGCTACATCAACCTGGTCTCCAAGCTGCCGGCCCGCGAAGAATCCAGCACCGCATCGCTCGCCTTCACCCAGGGCGGCGTCAAGCGCGGCACCGCCGATGTGACCCGCACCTTCGGCAGCAGCGGCGCCTTCCGCCTGAATGCCATGGCGCAGGATGGCAGCATGAAAGGCAGCAGAGCGCTGGATCGTGAAAGCAAGGGCATCGCGCCGTCGATCGCCTGGGGCCTGGGCACGCCGACCCGCCTCTACCTGTACTCGCAGCATATCCGCCAGGACAAGGTGCCTGACGGCGGCATCCCAAGCGTGGGCGTGGAAGGCTTCTACAATGCCGGCTCCGCCCTGCGCACCGCGCCGCGCGTGGACCGCAACAACTGGTATGGCATCAATGGCGATATCGAGAAAGTCGACGCCGACATGCTGACCGCCAAGATCGAGCACGAACTGGCGCCAAAGACGACCCTGACCAATACCACCCGTTGGGGCAAGTCCAAGATGGACCGCATCCTGACCGGCATCAACCTCCTGACCGCGCCAACGTCCGACCCAGCAACCTGGACCATCAGCCGCACGCGCCAGAGCGTCCTGCAGGAAAACAAGATCCTGGCCAACACCACCAATATCGTCAGCGAATTCACGCTGGGTGGCCTGCAGCACACGCTGTCGACCGGCCTTGAACTCCTGAGCGAAGAACAGTTCGCACCAGCCCGCCTGCAATCCAGCCTGGGCACAGCGCCCGCCGCCAACCTGTACCACCCGAACCCGAACGATGCCCTGGCCGGCTTCAAGCCAGTACTGAGCGGCGCCTTCACCAACGGCAAGACCGAAACAGTCGGTGCTTACGCTTTCGACACCGTCAAGCTGAACGAACAATGGCAGGTCAATGGCGGCCTGCGCTTCGAGCGCTACAACACCAGCACCGACAGCGCCACGCTGAACACCACCACCAATGTGCTGACCGGCGCCCACGTAGAGAAGTCAGGCAACCTGGCCAGTGTCAAGGCCGGCCTGCTGTACAAGCCAAGCCAGGATGGCAGCATCTACCTGGCTTACGCCAATTCCAAGACGCCTCCAGGCAGCGCCAACCTCTCGCTGGTCGCGCAGACTTCCGCCAATTCCAACAACCCGGCGCTGAAGCCGCAAAAGACCAGCAATATTGAACTGGGCACCAAATGGGACGTGATCCAGAAACAGTTGGCGCTGACCGCTGCGCTTTATCGCACCAGCAACAAGGACGAATTCCCGCAGCTGGTGGATCCTGTCACCAACACCTGGGCGCAACTGGGTGAACGCCGCGTGCAGGGTGTGGAACTGGGCGCAGTCGGCCAGATCACCAAGGCCTGGGCTGTGACCGCCGGCATCGCCACCATGGATACCGAGATCAAGGAAGGCACCAGCGCCACCAGCGGTAACAACGCCCTCGGCGCGCCATCGCGATGGTCGCCGAAAGTGTCCGCCACCCTGTGGACCACGTACAAGTTCAACGACAAGCTGACGCTTGGCGGCGGGGCGCGCTTTATGGGCGAGCAGAAGCGCCTGGTTGACCCATCACTGTCTGCTGCTACCACCAATATGCCGGCCATTCCAAGCTACACAGTAGTTGATGCCATGGCGTCCTACAGGCTGAACAAGAATATCGCCCTGCAACTGAACCTGTACAACGTGTTCGACAAGTTCTACGTCAACACGCTGAACAACAGCGGCGCACGCGCTACCCTCGGCGCCCCGCGCTATGCGCAGCTGACCGCGAATTTCATGTTCTAAGGGAATAAGACGCAAAAAGAAGGCGGGCCAGTGTGAAACTGGCCCGCCTTGTCTATTCAAACGCCGGAACTTGCATCCGGCCCCGGTGCACCGCCTTCGGTGCCCAATCCACTGCCGCCCTGCCGCGAACCACTTTCCGTAGCGCTTTGCCGGTTGCCCGGCAAAGGTCGGTCGGCGCGGCGGACCTGGCCTTCCGGGATATCGGTATTCGCGATCTCCGGATGCTCAGTATCGACCAGCACAAAGTTTTGCTGGTTCTCCGTATCCTTACTGGGTTTGTCAGGCCGTCCCATGCTGGCCTCCTTGCATCTATAGAAACTTAGTACTTATCGCCACCTTGCTTGTTGCCCTGGTAGTCCTGCTGGAAGTCCTTGCCGACTTCCTGCTGGCCCTGGCTGGGCTGTTGCTCGCTGCGGCTGGCATTGCCACGCGAACCACTCTGGCGGTTGCCATCGTTCTTGTGGCTCATGCTGCCTGCGCGGCGTGCTTCTTCGGAAGTGAACTCGTGCGCCGTGCCTTTCTGGTGGGCGGCCCGGCCGCCTTCGGAAGCGATTTCCCGCTGGCGCTGTGGGTCCATGGAGGCAAAGCCACGTGCACTTTGCTTGCTGCCGGACGGACTATCCTGCCGGTTGCCGCGTTTGTCGCCTGGATTATTCGAAGCCATGATTCGTCCCCCTGCTTGGTTCGGTGGAAAAGACCCCCGCCCCTTACCGTAGGCGCGGGAGAACTCATGTTAGTGCAAGCACTGTACAGGTAATATAGGACGTTCAGCGCGACAAATGTAGGATATCGCCTACCTTTTTTCAACAAGGAAAATCATATCATCGGCAACCACATAGACCTTGTCACTGGCTTGCGGAATTAAAGAGTGCCCGCCAGTAAAGGCGCCGAAGGCCGGCAGGATGGTGCGAGTAGTGCCGAGCAGAAAGCAAGGCAGGCGCAGCGACTCGCGTTGAGTGCGTAGGTGAAACACGGGATGCACGTGTCCGGCGATCACATAGCCTTCGCAAGCGAGATCGGGATGGTGGCACAAGGCGAAAGGACCGCAGGACAAAGGCTCGTCGGCCATCGTCACCCGCAGCAGTTCAGACGGGTCGCCTGCGTGCCAGTCGTGGTTGCCGCGCACCAGCAAGAGTTCGAGTTCGCGATGCCGGGCGCGCCAATCCAGCATTGCCTGCAAGGTTGCCGGCGCCTGCGCTGCCTTTGCATGCAGGAAGTCGCCAAGGAAAATGATGCGCTGCGTGTCATGCGTCGTTAACAACGTTTCGAGCGCAGCAAGGTTTTCGCTCGTGGTGCCGCGCGGGACCGGTACGCCCAGCGCGCGGAAGCTGGCAGCTTTGCCGAAGTGGATATCGGCCACCATCAAGGTTTTCGCTGCGGGCCAGTACAAGGCCTTTTGCGGCAAAAGCAGCACGCGCTCCCCGGCGAGCTCGGTGGCAATGGCATTCATGGCCCGGCTGCCTGTTCAAGCTCGCGCAGCATGCGCGCCACGCGATCCGATAGCCGCTCTGTCGTCAACTTTTCGCGGAAGCGTTCAACCATCAGTGCAAACCCGAACGGCGTAGCACGGCGCACTTCATGGAAGCTGGTTTGCCGCTTCTGCAACTCGTCCAGCGTGCTGCGCAAACGCCGCAGTTCGAGTTCCTGCTCCAGCACTTCGCGCTGGGCTTGCGTCAGCAGCAGGTTGCCGGCATCGTGCTTGCGGAATACCTCGAAGAACAACGAGGACGAAGCCTGCAACTGGCGATTGCTCTTCGGCTGTCCCGGGTAGCCCTGGAAGATCAGGCCGGCGATGCGCGCAATTTCGCGAAAGCGGCGCTGCGACAGTTCGCTCGCATTCAGGCTCGCCAGCACATCCTCCAGCAAATGGTCGGTGGTGAATGCCCCGCCATCGCCTAAGGCCTCGCGCCAGGGCAACGCTTCCGGCGCCAGCAGCTCAAAGCCGTAATCGTTGACGGCAATCGAGAACGTGGCCGGCCGTGCGCGCGCGATGCGGTAGGCCAGCAGGGAGGCCAGCCCTGTGTGCACCGACCTTCCGGCAAAAGGATAAACGAACAGGTGATGCCCTTCCCTGCTTTCCATGGCCTCGATCACGGTGGTGTCCGGCGTAGGCAGCGCCGACCAGCGTTGCTGGATTTCCAGCAGCGGCCGGATGGCCTGCATTTCCGGGCCATCGTAGCGCCCTTCCGTGGCACGCTGCAATTGCTCCAGCACGGCCTGCGCCAGTTCGGACGACAGCGGCATCTTGCCGCCTTGCCAGCGTGGCACTGCGCCTTTGGCGCCAGTGGCACGGCGCACGAAGGCGGTCATTTCATGCATGCGCACGAATTCGAGGATGCGGCCGCCGAACAGGAAGTGGTCGCCCTTGGCCAGGCGCGCGATGAAGCCCTCTTCCACGCTGCCAAGCGAGGAGCCGTTCATATATTTCACCTGCACCGTCGCTTCCGAAACAATGGTGCCGATGCCCATGCGGTGGCGGCGCGCGACGGCGGCATCGGGAACGCGATAAATGCCTTCCTCGTCCGGCAGCACGCGGCGGTACTCGGGATAGGCGGACAGGCTCTGCCCGCCGCGCGCCACGAAATCCAGCGCCCACTGCCATTCCCCGTCGCTCAGTGCCCGGTACGACCACGCCGTGCGCACTTCGGCCAGCAGCTCTTCGCTGCGAAAGCCGCCGCCCAGCGCCACCGTGACCAGGTGCTGCACCAGCACGTCAAGCGGCTTTTCCGGCGGCAGCCTTGGTTCGATATGGCGTTCGCGCACGCCTTCGATGGCGCCGGCGGCTTCCAGCAACTCCAGGCTATGGGTTGGCACCAGCGTGATGCGCGAAACGCGGCCCGGTGCGTGCCCCGAACGGCCGGCGCGCTGCAGCAGGCGCGCGATGCCCTTCGCGCTGCCAACCTGCAGCACCCTTTCGACCGGCAGGAAGTCCACGCCCAGGTCAAGGCTCGATGTGCACACCACCGCTTTCAGCTTGCCTTGCTTGAGGCCTTGCTCGACCCACTCGCGCACATCCTTGTCGAGCGAGCCATGATGCAGGGCGATCAGTCCCGCCCACTCGGGCCGCGCTTTGAGCAAGTTCTGGTACCACAGCTCGGCCTGCGAACGCGTATTGCAGAACACCAGGGTGCTGGCATGTTGTGCAATCTCGTCCGCTACCGGCTCAAGCATCTGGATGCCGAGGTGGCCGGCCCAGGGGAAGCGCGACGGGTGGTCCGGGATCAGCGTATCAATGCGCAACTCCTTGCGCAGGTGGCCTTCGACGATGGTTCCCTGCGGCGCCAGCACCCCGGCCGCCTGCTGCAGGTTGCCGAGGGTGGCCGACAAGCCCCATACCACCAGGCCTGGCTGCCAGTTGCGCAGCCGCGCCAACGCAAGCTGGGTTTGCACGCCGCGCTTGTTGCCCATCAGCTCGTGCCATTCGTCGACCACCAGCATATCGAGTTGTGCAAACAGCTCCCTCGCCTCAGGGCGGCTCAGCAGGACGGTGAGGCTTTCCGGCGTGGTCACCAGCGCATGCGGCAGGATGCGGGTTTGCCGGGCCCGCGTAGCGCTGTCGGTATCGCCGGTGCGCGATTCGATCTGCCAGCCGGGCAGCAGGTCTGCGGCGGAGGACTGCAAGGCGCGCAGGGTGTCGGCGGCCAGTGCACGCATGGGGGTGATCCAGAGGACGCGCAAGCCTGGCTTTCGGCTGGCCTTCGCGCGCTGTAATGCTGCCAGCCAGACGGCAAGTGTCTTGCCGGAGCCGGTCGTAGCGTGCAGCAGGCCGGATTCGCCGCGCCGGGCGGCATCCCAGACCTCGCGCTGGAAGGGAAATATCTTCCAGCCGCGCGCGGCGAACCAGGCTTGCACGGCCGCCCGCGTTGGGCCGGCGGTCGAGCCGGCGGCGGGGCGCCGCTCTGGCGCTGGGGCTGGGGCTGGCGCAGATTCTTGCTCCGCGTTCTCTGCCAGGCTTGCCTCGGCTGGCGTTGTCGGCGCGCGGCGGGGCGGCAATGGGCGCGGGCGTGGAAAGGCTGGGCTCATGGCGGCGCCTGCGCCAGCAAGCCGCGCAAGGTATCGAGCGTGTCGGCATCTTCCACCGCCTTGTCGTCGCGCCGCCGCAGGATGCGCGGAAAACGCACTGCGATGCCCGACTTGTGCCGCGGCGACAGCGCGATGCCTTCGAAGCCGATCTCGAACACCATGGTTGGCTTCACGCTTCGGACCGGCCCGAAACGCTCGATGGTGGTACGGCGCACCGCATTGTCCACCTGCGCGATCTCCGCATCGGTCAAGCCGGAGTAGGCCTTGGCAAACGGCACCAGCTTGCGTTCGCCCGCGGCGTCGCTATCCCACACCGCGAACGTATAGTCGGTGTACAGCGAAGCACGCCGCCCATGCCCCGCTTGCGCATACACCAGCACCGCGTCAACGCTGAAGGGATCGATCTTCCACTTCCACCACGTGCCCACGTCTTTGGTCCGCCCGACACCATACTGTGCGCCGCGCGCCTTGAGCATCATGCCCTCGACACCTCGCGCGCGCGACTCGCCGCGGATCTGGGCAAGCTGCCGCCAGTCTTCCGCCAGCACCAGCGGCGACAGGCGCAGTTGCGGTTGTCCTGCCTGCCGCACCAGCTGTTCCAGCAAGGCACGCCGTTCGTGCTGCGGCAACTGGCGCACATCGACGCCGTCCAGCTCGAGCAGGTCATACGCCACCAGCACCGCCGGCAGTTCCGCCAGCAATTTTGCGCTAAGCAGCTTGCGGCCAATGCGTTTTTGCAGCGCTGCGAAAGGAGCCGGCGCATCGCCCTGCGGCCAGACCAGGATTTCGCCGTCGATCACCGTTCCCTGCGGCAGGCGGATGGATACCAGTTCCGGGAAGCGCTCGGTGATCAGCTCCTCCCCGCGCGACCACAGGAAGTTCAATCCGCCGCGCGACACGAGCTGGGCACGCATGCCATCGTACTTCCACTCGACCTGCCAGTCCGCCAGCTCGCCCAGCGTAGCGGGATCGGCCTGCAAGGCATGCGCCAGGAAGAAAGGATACGGTTGCCCGCCCCGCTCCGCATGCTCGCTTGCTGAAGGCGCCGCGATCAGTTGCAGGAAGCCTTGCGCGGTCGGCTGCACCCTGCCGTCGGTCCAGCCCATCAGCCTTTGCGCGACCAGCTTGCTGTCCACCGCTGCGATGGCGCTGAGCGCGCGCGTGACCAGCAGGCGCGATACGCCAACGCGGAAGCCGCCGCCAATCAGCTTCACCAGCAGGAAGCGTTCGCGCGTCTCCAGTTCATCCCAATAACGGAACAGGGCCGACCGCACCTCGTCCGGCGCTGCGCCACGCAAGGGTGCTATCCGCTGCTCGATCCACTCCGCCAGCCCAATGTCGCTCTCCTGCCGCGGCGCAGGCAGGATGTGGGCGATCGTCTCGGCCAGGTCGCCTACCGCGTTGTAGCATTCGTCGAACAGCCACTCGTCCAATCCAGCGTATTCCGTCGCATACTGGCGCAGCAGCTTGACCGGGACCGCCTGCCGTGGCTTGCCACCGGCCAGGAAATAGACGGCCCATGCAGCATTTTCCGGTGCGGCCTTGCTGAAATAGGCTTGCAGCGCGTCCAGCTTGCGCCTGGTGGACGTGGTTTCGTCCAGTTCCGCATACAGGCGGGCAAACTCACGCATCGCTTGCCTCCCCAGCCTCCTCGTCGCCGTATTCGGTATCGAAGGCCTTGGCGTCGTAGCCGTTCTGGCACAGCCAGCGCACCATGACGGGAATTGAGCCATGCGTCACGATGACGCGCTGCGCACCAGTTGCGTGGATCGCTTGCATCAGGCCAGGCCAGTCGGCATGGTCGGACAGGACAAAGCCACGGTCCACCGCGCGCCGTCGCCGCGCACCGCGCAACTGCATCCAGCCGCTGGCAAAGGCATCGCTAAAATCGCCAAAGCGGCGTATCCATGGCGATCCCGCAGCCGATGGCGGCGCCAGTACCAGCGACTGGCGCAGTGCGGCTTTGTCCACATCGCTCACCATCACGGTCGGCGGCAGCGCAACGCCGCCCTCGCGATAAATCCGGTTCAGCGGTTCCACCGCACCATGGCAGACGATCGGACCGATCGCCGGATCCAGCCCGCTGAGGATGCGCTGCGCCTTGCCGAAGGCGTAGCACAGCATGACGCTGCAGCGCCCCTCCTGCGTGTTGCGCCGCCACCAGGCATTCATGTCGTCAAAGATTGCCTGCTGCGGCTGCCAGCGGTAGATCGGCAGGCCGAAGGTGGATTCGGTGATGAAGCAGTGGCAGCGCACTGGCTCGAATGGCGTGCAGGTAGCATCTGGCTCCACCTTGTAGTCGCCGGAAGCCACCCACACCTCGCCCCGGTATTCCATGCGCACCTGCGCAGAGCCGAGCACGTGGCCCGCCGGGTGAAGCGAAATGCGCACGCCGTTGTGCTCCAGCGATTCGCCATACGCCAGGCCCTGGAGATTGATGTCGCCAAGGCGGGCGCGCAATATGCCCATGCCAGGCGTGGCGCACAGGTAGTGCGCGTGGCCGGGACGTGCGTGGTCGCCGTGGCCGTGCGTGATCACGGCACGTTCGACCGGCCGCCACGGGTCGATGTAGAAACCGCCTGGCGCGCAGTACAGCCCCTCTTTGCGCACGACAACCATATCCGCCATCGTCACCCTCCTGCGTCAATTGTTGGAGGATACCTGCAATTGTCGCAAGTGCCGCAGCGCTCAATATTGGCCGATTCGTCGCCGAAGTAGTCAAGCAGGAGTTTCCATCGGCAATACCCGCTTTGGGCATACGACACCATTTGCGCCAGGGCTTCGCGGTCGTGCTCCTGCTTTTCGCGATAGCGTTCTGCCAGGCGCTCAAGGTCGATCGGGCGCGGCGCTTCGCCGGCCACGCGGTATTGCAGCTTGCGGTCCTGTTTCAGCCAGCCGCCCTCCTTCAGCAATTTGAGCGCCACCTGGCTGCGCTTGTCGCGCGGCCGCTCCCCACTGGCCACGACTCCATAGGCTGCACGCAGCAAGGCCGCATCGGGATAGCTGCGAGCCAGGAAGAATTGCTGCACGCGCTTGTCTTCGTGGAAATACAGCAGCGTGCAATCGGCCGCCTCGCTGTCACGCCCTGCCCGCCCCGCCTCCTGGTAGTAGGCTTCCAGGCTGGCCGGCACCTGCAGGTGGATCACGAAGCGGATGTCGGGCTTGTCGATGCCCATGCCGAAAGCATTGGTGGCCACCATCACGCGGCGTGCGCCGGACATGAACATTTCCTGGTTCTGGTGGCGTTCACCGGCGTGCAGCTTGCCGTGGTAGAGCGCCACGCTTTCCCCGGCTTCCTCGAGCACCGCCAGCATTTCCTGTGCCGCCTTGATTGTGGCCGCGTAGACGATGCCGCTGCCCGGCGTCTCGCGCACCATGCGCAGCGCTTCAGCTGTGCGCTCGTCGGCGTTCGTCACCTGGCGCACGGCCAGGTGCAGGTTGGGCCGGTAGATGCCAGTATTCACCACGCGCATCTTTGGCGCCCCTAGCTGGCGGCGGATGTCGTCAACCACTTCGTCGGTGGCGGTGGCTGTCAGCGCCAGCACCGGCGGCCGGCCCAGCGCGTCAAGCGCGGCGCCTATATCGAGGTACGCCGGACGGAAATCGTGGCCCCAGCGCGAAATGCAGTGGGCTTCATCGACAACAACCAGGCCGATGTCGGCCTTGTGCAGCAAAGACATGAACTCCGGCGTCGCCAGCCGCTCCGGCGTGCAGAACACAATGCGGTCCTCATTGTCTTTCAGACCTTGCAGCGCTTCATGCTGCTCCTCGGCTGGCACTTTGCTATTGAGCTGGGCTGCTTCGATGCCGATATCGTCCAGCTTTTCCGCCTGGTCCTTCATCAGCGAAATCAGCGGCGACACGACCACCGTGCTGCCCTTCAGGATCGAGGCCGGAATCTGGTAGCACAGCGACTTGCCGCTGCCGGTTGGCATGATGGCAAGCGTGTCGTGGCCGGCCAGCACGCTGTCGATCACTTGCTGCTGGCCCGCGCGCAGGTGTTCGACGCCGAACACGTCGCGCAGCAGGCGATGGATTTGATGATGAGTAGCCATAGCCGCAACTTAGCGCGATTGCTGGTAAGATGTCGGCCACCTATGTAACATACCGAGCTGCAATATGTCTTTCTCCCTCAGCGACACCACCTACAGCACCGACACGCCCGAAGCCAAGCGCGCCATGTACGAAGACCTGCGCTCGCAACTGGGTGGACTGGTGCACGGCGAACATGACTGGATCGCCAATACGGCCAATGCCAGCTCGCTGGTGTTCAACACCATGCCGGGCTTGAACTGGGCCGGCTTCTATTTCATGCAAGGTCCGGACGAACTGGTGCTCGGTCCTTTCCAGGGCAAGCCAGCCTGCATCCGCATCAAGAAAGGCCGCGGCGTGTGCGGCACGACCGTTGAGAAACGCGCTACCAGCGTGGTGGAAGACGTGCATGCCTTCCCTGGCCATATCGCCTGTGATGCTGCCTCGCGCTCGGAACTGGTGGTGCCGATTTTCGGCAAGGATGGCGAGGTGATCGGCGTGTTCGACCTCGACAGCCCGCTGCCGGGACGCTTCGATGCCGTCGATGCCGAAGGCATTGAATCGCTGGTCCGCATCCTCGAACAATCCCGCCTCTGATCCGCCTCAAATCCTGCCCCGGCCGCGCTTGACTGGGGCGGGTTGCAACGCCTAGCCTGTCCTTTGGGAGGGCTAGCCATGAACCACACCGCTTACGAAGAAGACTTCATCCCCTGGGTCGAAACCCAGGCCGCCTTGCTGCGCGATCGCAAATTCGATTTGCTCGACATTCCAAACCTCTATGAGGAGTTGACCAGCATGGCATCCCACATCAGGCACCAGCTTGCCAGCCGCCTATGCGTGCTGGAAGTTCATTTGCTCAAATGCCGATACCAGCCGCTGCGCAAATCGCGCAGCTGGCGCCGGACCATTCTAGAGCAGCGCTCGCGAATCGAGTTGCTACTCAAGCGCTACCCCAGCCTTCGGCACGATCTGCTTGACGAAGCAATTGGCGTCCACCTCACGGCGGCTCGCAAAGCTGCGCGCGAAACGGGATTGGCCCAGGCCGTGCTGCCCACAACGCTGCCTTTCACTGCTGATGAATTGCTTGATTTCGACTTTGAGGCTTAGGCAAGCTTGCGCCGACCTTGAGCCAGATACTGGCAAGGACTCCGAGCGTCCCGATGGTTTCGAGCAGTGCGTCAAGCATGATTCCCTCCCAAGTAAGTCTTCCAGAAAAACGCCAGCGTGATGCAGGATGTCGCGAATAAGGTAATGGCGCGGATCACGTCGGGCGGCGCGCGCCGGCCGACCCTTGCGCCGCCGTAGCCGCCGGCTGTGGCCCCTGCCAGCATGGCAAGCGTTGCCGGCCAGTGCACTGCATGGGCGGCGGCAAAGGCAAGCACCGCCACGGCGTTGGCTGCGCTGACAAGTAAAGTCCGTGGTGCATTCAGGTCCTTCAGGTCACGCTTGTCGATCAAGCCCCACATCGCCATCATCATGATCCCCACCGCGCCGCCAAAATAGCCGCCGTAAACGCCCAGCGCGAACTGGAGCAGCAACACCGCAGGCGCCCGCACCTCGCAGCGCGCCCTCAATGCCTCGCCAAGCCGCCGCCCAAAGGCCAGCGCGATCGACGCCAACAGCAGCAGCCATGGCAGCACGAAGGTGAAAGCAGTCGAAGAAGTCCGCAGCAACAGCAAGGCCCCAGCCAGGCCGCCGCACAGCGTGGCCACCAGTAGCGCCCGCAGCGGCACCCCGCCCACCGGCTGCAAGCCATCGCGATAGGTCCAGGCGCTGGCCAAGCCGCCCGGAAACAGCGCAACCGTGCTGGAAGCATTCGCCTGAACCGGTGGCACCCCAGCCGCGATCAGCGCCGGCAGGCTGACGAAAGATCCGCCGCCCGCCAGTGCATTCATCGCCCCAGCCAACATCCCTGCGGAAAATGTCAGAATCATCGTGTCCATGCAAGCGATGTTAGACGGCATGCGGCAGCCCCGCAATCTGGCAATTCCGGTGCTACACTTCGGAAATTCCGAATGCTGGAGATCCAAATGCGCTTCGACCTGACCGATATGCGGCTCTTCCTGACTGTCGTGGAATGCGGCAGCCTGACCCACGGCGCACGCAACATGCACCTGGCGCTGGCCTCCGTCAGCGAACGCATCGCCGGCATGGAGGAGGCCCTTGGCGCGCCATTGCTGGAGCGCAACCGGCGCGGCGTGCGCACCACGGCCGCGGGCGAAGCCCTGGTCCGGCATGCGCGCTCGATCCTTGGCCAGGTTGAACAGATGCGCGGCGAATTGCGCACCTACGCCACGGGCCTGAAGGGCCGCATCCGCCTGCTGTCCAATTCCGCCGCCCTGGCGGCTTTCCTGCCGCCCCACCTGTGCCGCTTCCTGGCCGCCTATCGCGACCTGTCGATTGACTTGCTGGAGCGCCCCAGCGCGGAAATCGTCCAGACCATGGTCGACCGGCGCGCCGACCTTGGCATCGTGGCCGACATCACCGACTTCGGCCCGCTGCAGACGCACCTGATCACCAGCGACCAGCTGGTGGTGGTAGCCAGCCATGCGCACCGCGTGGCGAGCGAGAATGCCGTGACGTTTGCCGATATCCTCGGCGAGCCGATTGTCGGCATCGCCGATACGGCACTGGAAACCCACCTTGCGGAGCGCGCCTCGCGCCTGGGCCGCCAGCTCGACTACCGCATCCTGCTGCGTAACATCGACCATGTGGCAATGCACGTCGAAGCCGGCATCGGCATTGCGATCGTGTCGGGCGCGGTGGCGCGGCAATTGCGCCGCGACGTGGCCATCGTGCCGCTGGCGGAGGCCTGGGCTACGCGCCGCCTCTATCTGTGCGCACGCGACTTTGCCGCGCTCACGCCGCACGCCAGCCTGCTGGCGAAACAACTGTTGGAGAACGCGCCGTCGGCCGCTTCAGGCCAGTAGCGCCACGCCCATCGAGCGCGCTTCAGCCGCAGCGACATCCAGCAGGTCAGCGAGGCCGGGGAAGTCTTCCAGGCATTGCACAATATCGGAACGCCGCACCAGGTAATCGTCCTGCGGTGCAGGCAGCGGCGACAGCACGGGACACAAATGGCGCGCCAGCAGCAGCGTATCGCGCAAGCCGCTGGGCGGCAGGCTGATGGCGCCATCGCGCAGGCTGATGATGGCAGCACTGACCGCCTCCGGCACCTGCAGCTTGCGCAGCACTTCACGCGCCACGATCTCTTGCACCGGTCCCAGCCGGGAACCCATTTCATCGAGCAAGCCAGTTACCTGGTCTGCTTGCGACAACAGGAAGAAATTGCCGGCTTCATGCACGATGCCGGCAAACAGCGCCGTATCGGGATCGGTGCGGGTAATATGGCGCGCCACCTGATAGGCGATGGCCGCCACATGGGCAGAGTACTTCCACAATTGCTCGGCGCGTTCACGCAGCTGCGGGTCACGGATGCGGGCGCCGAACTGCCGCACCACCATGGCAGCGGCCAGCGAATACAGGTTGCGGTAGCCAAGCCGCATCACGGCAGCGCGCGCGCTGGTGATGGCCGGCGCGCCATGGCGCCGGAATACTGCCGCATTGGCCAGGGAAACGGCGCGCGCCGCCAGCACCGGTTCGCCCAGCACTTTGCGCGCTACTTCATCGTCGTGGCAATCAGGGTCCGCCAATGCAAGCTGCAATGCCAGTGCGGCATTGACGCTGGTGGGGAAAACCAATTCCCCACGCTGCACTTCCGAAATAATGGTGGCTAAGTCCCTGAGCTTTTCCATGCAAGAAATTATACCGAGGCCGCGCGCAATGCGCGCACATTGCCCGGCAAGCGCCGCGCAGCAGCCGCCTTGCGTACCACCGGTGCGGCCTCGCCCTCATTCCCCAGCGTGAAGATGCTGATCGATTGCACCAGCATCTGGGCCTGGTCCTGCAGGCTCGCCGAAGCGGCCGCGGTCTGCTCCACCAGCGCTGCATTCTGCTGCGTGGTATCGTCCATCTGGGTCACGGCCATATTGATTTGCTCGATCCCGTTGCCCTGCTCGGCCGATGCGGTCGCGATCTCCTGCATGATGGCCGTGATGCTCTGCACACTCTTCAGCACTTCCTGCATCGCGAGGCCGGCTTCGCCAACCAGGCGGTTGCCGGTTTCGACCCGGTCCACGCTGTGGTTGATCAAGTCCTTGATCTCCTTGGCCGCGGACGCCGAGCGCTGCGCCAGGTTGCGCACTTCCGATGCCACCACCGCAAAGCCGCGCCCCTGCTCGCCGGCGCGCGCTGCTTCCACGGCCGCATTCAGCGCCAGGATATTGGTCTGGAAGGCGATGCCATCGATCACCCCGATGATGTCCACGATCTTGCGCGAGCTGTCGTTGATCTCGCCCATGGTCTGCACCACTTGCGACACCACATTGCCGCCCTTGCTGGCCACGTCGGAAGCGGTATGCACCAGCTGGTTGGCCTGGCGCGCATTGTCGGCATTCTGCTTGACGGTGGAAGTCAGCTCCTCCATCGAGGAGGCAGTTTCCTCCAGGTTGGAAGCCTGGGACTCCAGCCGCGAAGACACGTCGGCATTGCCGGTCGCAATGTCGCGGCTGGCCGCATTGATCTGGTCCACGCTGGCGCGCACATCGGACACGATGCCGCGCAAGCTCTCGCTCATGGACTTCAGGGAACGCAGCAGCTGCCCTACTTCATTGGGCGGGCCGACGTCGAAGTCGTTATCGAGTTTTCCCTGCGCCACCTCGTCCGCCACGGCGATGGCATTCTTCAGCGGCACCGTCACCGAACGGGCAATCAGCACGCAGATCCAGGCTGCCAGTGAAAACAGCACCACCATCGAAATCACCATGATCCAGCGCTGCTCGGTGAAGCCAGTGATTTTTTGCGACAGCATCGCATCGATTTCCTTGGCTGCGGCTTCGTTGACGGCGAACTGCATGTCGATTGCCGCCGTGGTCTTGGCCACCCACTCCTCGCCGGCATAGGTCAGCGGGTCGGCCTTGACGATCTGCTCCGTACCCAGTTCGACGATCTTGTGCGCCGTATCAGCCGCTGCACGCAATTGCGCGCCCAGCTTGGCCTCGATGGCGGGATTGGCGGCGGCGGCCTTGTTGAAGGCGGTTATGGTCTGGTCCAGGCGGTCCGTCACGCGCGACATGATGGCGGCCAGCTGCAAGCGGTCTTCGGCGCTCGCTTCTTTTTTCGCCAGCAAGCCAGCGCCTTTGGCGCGCGTCTTGCCGGTCTCCTCGGTCAGCCATGGCAACTGGTAGAACATCGACTGGATCAGCTGGTAGGTGTCCTTGTCGGGATCGAGGCTCAGGCCATACGCATCGCCGATCAGCTCGTTGACCTTGAGCAGCTTGGGCATCAGGCCGGTATGTCCGGCATAGCTTTGCGGCACGGTGATCTTGCCTTCCGCCACATTGGTACGCAGCGTCTCCCATTCCTGCTTGGCAGCGGCGAAGGCGTCGATGATGGCTTTGTCGCCCAGCTTCGCGACATCCTTCTCCAGCTTGCCGTATGCCGCGTCGGCTTCCGCCTGTTTCGCGCGGCGCTTTTCCGCCACATTGCTCACACCACCCAGCACCAGCGCCGACAAGCCACGATGCTGCTGCGTGTATTGCACGGCCTTCAGGCCGTCTACCAGGATGGGCAAGCCTTCATGCTCGCCCTCATAAGCGTCGAGCACCTTGCCGGCTTCGCTCATGTAAAGGAAGGCAGGGATAATCGCCAGCAAAGCTGCGATCAAGCCGAGAATCATGAACTTATGACCCAGCTTGAGCTGACCGAGAAGGGAGGTTGGATTCATGGCAGTTCCCAAAGAAAGGATTGGCAAAAAGTGCATTGCAGCACCGCGATACCTCTTGCTTTGATCTTATGCCGATTTATCGGTAATAGTTACAATTCGTGAGAATTTGCTACGTAAATCTCTTTCCCTATCACCATTTCTGTTGCGCCCGCGCGAAACAATTGCCAATCGAGAATTTAACTTTCATGATGCATGTATAAGGCGCTTTGCTATAGTGCACCTATGAAACTTTTAATGCCGTTGCTGACGCTATGTGTGTCATTGCTATTGCCGGCCGCCAAGGCGGAAACGGTGACGGTGTACACCAGCGCCAATTTCGCGCCCCTCGTGATCGACGGCACGCGAGGTATCTATTACGAAGCAATCGACTACCTGAACAAGCAAGCTCCCGATGGCACCAGTTTCCGGCTGGCTTACCTGCCGCGCAAACGGTTGCAGATGCAACTGGAAGACGGCAGCCTGGATGGCATCGTTATTGGCATGATGCCGCAATGGTTTGATGACGTCGCACAGAAGAAGTACCTGTGGACCACGGCGTTTGCGATTGACCATTTCGTGCTGGTGTCGCGCGCCGACCATCCGCTGCAAATGGACGCCCCGCAAGGGCTGGCTGGCAAATCGATAGGGCTCACGCTGGGCTATGTCTATCCCGGCATCAATGAATGGATCCAGCGCCACGGCCTGCAGCGCCAGGATGCGATCAGCGAGGAGATCAACCTGGAGAAGCTGCGCCGCGGCCGCATCGATTGCGTGGCCGTGTCCGAGTCGGCGGCGCGTTATTTCGTACGCCGGCACGGGCTGCACGGCAGCCTCACTTTCGTCGACTTGCCGGGCCGCGCGACGGAACGCCGCTTCCTGGTGCCGCTGAAACGCAACGACCTGTTCGATAAGATCGCCCCCATCGTCAAGCGCATGCGCGAAGATCCGCAGTGGCTGCGCATGACTTCCAAGTATCAATAAGTCCGGCATGGCATAATGATAGTTACACAACCTTTCCCCTTCCGGAAATGCCCTTCCGTCGTTCGCTGCTGCGGTCCTGCCTGACCGCCTGCCTTCTTGCTGCCGCCACTCATGCATCGGCACAGCAGCGGCCGGGCGTCGTGTCATTCCAGCGCATTGCGATGCCGGACCAGGTGCCGGCCCACCTGAGCACGGTAATGGCGCAGGACGCCCAGGGCTTGCTGTGGATCGGCACCCAGGATGGCCTGGTGCGCTACGACGGCTATGGCTACAAGGTGTTTCGCCCGCATCCCGGCGATCCTGCGGCGCTGGGTGGCAGCTATATCCGCACCTTGTACGCCGCGCGCGATGGCCGGCTGTGGGTCGGCACCATCAGCGGCGGCCTGTCGGCATTTGATCCGCGCACCGAACGCTTCACCCAATTCCGCCACGACCCGCTGCGCAAGAACAGCCTGGCCAACGATCGGGTGGAAGGCATTGCGCAACTGGCAGGCGGGGAGCTGTACCTGGCCACCGACAACGGCTTGTCGGTCCTCGATCCGGCCAGCGGCCAGTTCAGCAACTACCGCCATGTGGAAGGCGACAGCAGCAGCCTGGCCAACAACCAGCTGCGCGCTGTCCTGCTGGACCGCGAAGGCCGCCTGTGGGTGGCCAGCGATGCCGGCTTGCAGCGCTGGCTGGGCGCTGGCCGCTTTTCGGCGCCGGTGGGCCCGGGCAACGCCATCCGCCTGTTCCAGGACAGCCAGGGCCGCATCTGGATCGGCAGTTCGCGCCAGGGCGCCGCCGTTTACGATCCGGCCAGCGGCAAAGTGCAAACGCTCACTGGCCTGGGCCACTTCTGGATCTACAGCATCGCCGAACCACTGCCGGGAGAAATCTGGCTTGGCACTTTCGGCAAAGGCATCGATGTAGTCGATGGCGCCAGCCTGGCCGTGGTCGACCGCCTCCAGTACGACAGCACCAGCAGCGCCAGCATCGGCAACGACCGCATCGGCGCCCTGCTGGTGGACCGCTCCGGCCTGGCCTGGGCCGGCACCTGGGGCGGCGGCATTGCGCATCACGATCCGGCCAGCCGCGCTTTCCTCAAGCTGCGCCACAGCCCCGCCAACCCGCTGGGCCCGAGCCACCCGGCCATCGTGCGCGCGCTGGAAGCGGCCGACGGCAAGCTGTGGCTGGGCACCAATGGCAATGGCGTCGACGTGCTCGATGCCGGCGGCAAGCTGGTGGCGGGCTTCCGCCCCGACGCCGGCCGCAGCGATGCGCTGGCAGACGGCGCCATCACCTGCCTGGCCCAGGGTCCGGATGGCAGCATGTGGGTAGCAACGCTGGACGGTACGCTGCACCGCCAGCGCCCCGGCCAGCCAGGCTTCCAGCGCTTCGGCGGCGCACAGGGCTTGCCCGGCGGCCCGATCCGCACCATGGCTTTCGGCGCTGACGGCGCGCTGTGGGCCGGCGCCCAGCAAGGCCTGGCGCGCATCGGCAAGGATGGTGCAGTGAGCGCATGGCGCCACGATCCCGACGACGCCGGCAGCCTGTCCGGCCGCGAAGTCGAAGCGCTGGCCTTCGCGCCGGACGGCACGCTGTGGATTGGCACCAATGACGGCCTGAATGCCTTCGACACCAGCACCGGCAAGGCGCGCCGAATTTACCGCGACCCAACGCGCGATGACAGCCTGCCCGACAACTGGGTACCGGACCTGATGGTCGACAAGGATGGCCAGCTCTGGCTCGCCACCCAGTCCGGCGCCGCCATCCTGCGCTCCTTCGACGGCAAGCTGGCACGCTTTGACGTGCTGTCGGCCCGCCTGAAACTGCCGCCCCACCCGCCCGAATCGCTGCTGCAGGATGCCCAGGGCCAGGTGTGGCTCGGCAGCCGCGTGCGCATCGACCCGCTGACCTGGCGCTGGCGCAGTTTCGACCGCGCCGACGGCAATGAGTTCCGCACCCTGTACTACGCCAGCCGCGCACGCATGCGCAACGGCGACCTGCTGTTTGGTTCGCCGGAAGGCTTGCTGCGTGTGCGGCCAGGCATGCTGCGGCGCTGGGAATACAAACCCGCCGTTACGGCGACCGCGCTGACCATCGATGGCATCGAGCAGCCCGGCGCCGGCATCGTCACCGAGCGCACGCTCTCGCCCAGCCAGCGCGACCTGCGCCTCGAATTCGCCGCGCCCGACTTCAGCGCGCCCGAGCAACAGCAATACCGCTACCGGCTCGATGGCTATGACGCCGGCTGGGTCAATGTCGATGCGCGCCAGCGCGTGGCAGCCTATTCGCACCTGCCGCCGGGCGAGTACCAGCTGCGGGTCCAGGCCAGCAACCGCGCCGGCCAGTGGAGCCCGCAGGAATGGGCGCTCAAGCTGCATGTGCAGCCGGCCTTTTACCAGACCTGGTGGTTCCGCTCCGCCATGTGGGTGCTGGGCGCGCTGGGCCTGGCCTTCCTGTTCCGCCTGCGCCTGCACGCCTTGCGCCGCCGCGGCGAACGCCTTGAGCGCCTGGTGGCCGAACGCACGGCCGAACTGGAAGCGGCCTCGCGCCGCCTGGAGCAAGCCAGCCTGACCGACCCGCTGACCGGCCTGCACAACCGGCGCTACCTGGAGCAGACCATCCAGGCCGACTTCGACCTGGCCGCACGCCGCCACCGCAAGATGCCGCCGGAACCGCACTCCGACCTGGTGCTGTTCATGCTCGACCTCGACCACTTCAAGCGCGTCAACGACCAGCACGGCCATGCCGCCGGCGACGCCGTGCTGCAGCAGACGGCCGGCCTGCTGCGCGACTGCATGCGCAGCTCGGACCATATCGTGCGCTGGGGCGGCGAAGAATTCCTGCTGGTGGCGCGCTTCATCGACCGCAACGATGCGCCGGCGCTGGCCGAGAAGATCCGCCTCGCCGTCGCTGCCCATGAATTCCGGATCCCCGGCGGCCAGGTGCTGCGCAAGACGGTATCGATCGGCTTTGCCACCTTCCCCAGCATGCCCGGCCGTCCCAGCGCCCTGACGCCGGAATCGCTGCAGCGCCTGGCCGATGCCGCGCTGTACGCCGCCAAGCACACCTGGCGTGACGCCTGGGTCGGCGTGCAGACGCGCAGCGGCGAGGCGGGCCTGTCGCGCTTCCTGGCCGATCCGACCAGCGCTGTGGAAGCGGGCGACGTCACCCTGCTGGTGCCGGAGCAGCGCGGCCGTGTCGTCAACTGGCATTAACCCGGGTTAATTACACTGCTCCTTCGGCTCGCTAAGCTGTCTTCTTTCAAGGAGAAAGACATGACATTGCAAGCCAACGCACGCCTGATCGAACGCTATTTCGAGGAAGTCTGGAACCAGGGCAAAGTCGATGCGCTCGACGAGCTGCTGACCAGCGATTATCTCAACCACAGCCCCGGCCTGCCCGATCCGCAGCCCGGCCCAGAAGGACTCAAGCCCATTGTGCTCATGATGCGCGAAGGGATTCCCGACCTGCACTACAACATCGAAGACCTGGTGCTTGCCGAAGACCGCGTGGCCGCTTTCGTCCACATGACCGGCACCCATACCGGCCGCTTCTTCGGCATCGCGCCAAGCGGCAAAGCCATCGACGTGCGGCAGATGCAGATCGAATGGATCAGGGATGGCCGCATTTGCCAGCACTGGCGCATTACCGAAGACTTGAAGCTGATGCGCCAGCTCGGCGTCATCCTATAATCGCCTGCATGGAACATTTGACGCTGGTGCGCGCGCTGCGCCGCCTGGAACAGGCTGCAGGGCTTCAGTTGCCGGAAGTGGAAAAGCTGGCAGCCTCGGTGCAGCTGGTGCAATTGCGCGAGCGCGAATTTGCCTTCCATGAAGGCGACAATTGCCCCCGGCTGTTCGGCGTGCGCTCTGGCTTACTCAAACAGTTCTACACCACGCCGGACGGCAAGGAGTGGATCAAGAGCTTCACGGCGGAGGATGAATTGTTTGCCTGCCCGATCGGTTTCCAGCCGGGCGGCCGCACCAGCTTTGGCGCCGCCGCGCTCGAACCGAGCGCGTTGGAGGCGCTTGACTGGCGCCTGGTCGACGCCCTCGGTGAACGGCATCTGGCATGGCAAAAAGCAATCCGATTCGCCTTCCAGGCATTGACCCAATTGAAAATGGTGCGCGAGCGCGACCTGCTGATGTACACGCCGGAACAGATGTACCAGCAATTGCTCGACAGCCGCGCGGGGTGGGTACAGCGTGTGCCCCAGAAAGAGCTAGCCGCTTACCTCGGCGTCACGCCCGTTGGCTTGAACCGGATTGCACGCCGGCTTGCGTAAGGCCGCACTGGCCTTAAAACCCGGAGTCCTGCGCCACTTGAACTTCTATCACCATTTCACTACTTACGGCCAGATGGCCGATGCGGGCCGGCAGGAAATGCACCTGACGCAGGGCCGCCAACAGCTGCTCTTCATCGTCGCGCTTGCCATCTACCGTGTCCAGCTGAGCGCGCACCACTTCGCCCAGTTCATTGATCCAGAAGCGCACAGAGAGATAGCCGCCGCGCGCTCCCGGCAACACCAGCATATCGCCGCGTACCAGTCCGTGTGCCACGGACGGCGGGCTTGTCAGTTCAGGCAGTTGGAAGAATCGAGGGGGCTCGGGCACAGGCTCGGGAACCGGTTCCGGCGCAACTGGCTGCTCGGGAACGGGAGACGGCGCCTCGGCCAGCGGCTCGTCAGGCTGCATGGCGCTGGCAGGTTCAACAAACGCCACTGCCGGCGTTGGCGCCGGCAGCAGGGAAACCATCAATGTAGCGTGTGCCGGCTGGGGCGTCGTCTTGACGCCCTGATGCTTGCCAACGAATAAAAGAAGGGCCAGATGGGCCAGCACCGTCAGGGACAAGGCGCCGGCCCTGCCCCACGGTGCATGCCGCATCTTACTTACCCAACTCTCGCCATTGCAGGCGCGTTTGTTCGACCTTGCCGCCATTATTATCATTGCCACCACCGCCTTTGGTCGGAACAGGCAAGCCCATGGATTTGGGGCGTTTGCCATCGGCAGTAATCACGAAGAGCACTGGCTTGCCGCTGCTCAGCCGGCTTACCGTCATACCGACCACAGGGGAGCTCACCCTGGTACCCAGCGTTCCATCCTTGGTTGATGCACCGCCAGCTTCATTGAACATGTACATCCAGCTGTAGCCGCCGGGCTGGCAATCTGAAGCGGTCGGCACCACGGTTGGTATCAACAGAGTGCCATCAAACAATTTCGGGTCCACGGCCACCCGTTCGCCCTTGCTTGGCAGTTCAATGTACCAGCCCTGGTGTTTGCTCCAGTCAACAGCATCTGTATTGGTGCTCTTACGGGAGCTGGTGGACGAATCCATGCTATGTTTCACAAAGCTCTTTGGGAAGTCGAGCTGCTTATTGTCTTCCAGCTCATCCTTGAAAGCGACAACAAGCTGGGTTGGAACCGTTTCGTTCTCTTTAGGTACCACCAGGTCAGTCGTGCCGAGGAAGCGGCCGGTGCCGAAGTAGACCTGGATCGCTTCCGCGTCGCCGTTCAGCTCCGGTGCAACCATGATGGGCCTGGTGCTGCCCAGCGCCAGCAACAGGGTCGCCGACTTGGCCTTCAGGTCGAAGCGCCACATATTGCCCAGCAGGTCGCCGCCGTAGCCGAAAATCGCCGTGTTATTGGTATTGAAGCCGTCAGTGGCGGCAAAGTTCAGGCGCGCCAGTCCGCTCGGCTCGCTTTTCGAGCCTGCGCTGGTGGCGATGTCGATGACGTTTTCCTTCATCTTGGGATCGTTCAGGTCCAGCACGAACAAGTGGCCCTTGCCATCGCCATCGTACTTGCCGCCTTCAGCAACATTGTTGTAGCCGGAGCTGAGCACTGCGACCCATTTTCCATCGATCTTGGTCACAAGCGCAGGGCCATAGCTATAGCCGAGATTCGGGTTGTCATCTGCCGTGTAGTTCCATAACACCTGGGGCTTTGCCGGGTCGGTGATATCCAGGGCATAGTAGCCGCGCCCGCCCTTGCCCAAAGCGCCGATCAGGATGGTCCTCCATTCGCCGCCCAGCTTGACGTCACCCACGACGAGGGCGCCATCCAGGTAATAGCGATGGCGATCAGCATAGTCTTTGTTTGCCAGCTGCCACAGGTCGGGCAGAACGATTGGTGGAATGTAGGCCCAGCGTTCTTCCCCGGTAGCGGCATCGAAGGCGTGCAGCATGCCATCGTTGGCAGCGGCATAGACGACGCCGGCACGGTCCTGATATTTGCTTACATAGGCGGCATAGCCGTCGTCCTTGAATGCATAGGGCGGTTCGCCGACATGTACCGGCTGGGAGTGGACGAAGTCGCCCAACACCTTGTCGCGTTCGCGGTACAGGCGCTTGCTTTCCTTATCCTCTGTCACTTGCGGATCGTTCCCTCGCAGGAAGCTCACCAGTGCAGCGGCAGTGCCACCTTTCTTTTGCTCGGCGGACCAGGTCTTGTACTGGCTCAGCGACTGCTGGACTGTTTCATTGAAGAAGTCCACCTTCTGGGCACCGGTCAAGCCGGCCACAGTAAACGGTACCAGCTTGTTGTTCGCGTCGGAGGTCCAGATGGTGCGGGTGTCGGTGCCGTCGGAACCGATCTTGCTGCGCAACATCGATGCCGCCTGCCATTTCGCGTCACCGGTAATTTCACCCGTCAGAACATCGATGGCATAGGCGCTCAGCTCGCCATCCCACGCGCCGGTGCGGTAGTTTGCGATATAGATGAAATTCTTGCCCGGGGTTGGCTCCAGGTTACTGGTGGCCGCTGCCGCGCCACTGCCGTCTGACTGGCCGATGCTGCCCAGCGCTTGATGCAGGCTCTCTTGCAGTGCTGCCGGGTCCTTGGCACTGAAATAGGTGCCGCGGCCGCTGACGGCAGCGTGCCACAAGTCGTCGATCGATTCCGGCCTGTTGGGTTGCGGCGCCGGCCAGTTAGCGGTTTTCTGCAGAATATTGTAATAATCGCCAGACTTGGCGGTCTTGTAATCGCTGCGATAGGCCATCGTGCCATCCACCCCGAGGCCAAGGGTGAAGGTGGTCATGTGCTGGTGCGTGGCTACGTCACCGATGTTGGGCAAGCCGCCAGCGCTCGGAACGATGTTCTCCATGTCCGGACGCAGGTCGGTGTTGTAGTAGTAGTACGCAACGTCGGCCAGCGAAATCTCGTCGTCTTTCTTGTATGGCGCATACGATGGCCGCGTGACCTTCGTGGCGTCACCGTCCTGGTCTTTCAGCAGACCGGCCTTTGTACTGTCGGCGTCGGTATACATTTTCCCGCTGCCGTTCCAATAGCCGTCCGTGGCCAGGATGGCAAAGTTGCGCTGGCATGCCGCCTGGATTGGATCTTCGTCAATGGCCTCATTCTTACCAAACTTGTACAGGCGGCCGACTTCGTTCAGCGCGGTGCGCAGTGGCGTACTGGTGTTGGGCAGAAGGCCATACAGAGCGCTGTAGAAATCTGTCTTGTGCGATCCATCGAACGGCCTGATCGGGAGCTTGATGGTGGAATTATCAATGGTCATCAAGCCCATACGGGCATGGAAATAGTTTGCGTCAGTCTTATCCACATTGACGGGCAGGGGCGTTCCACGCACATCCTTGAAAGCCAGGCCGATTGCCGACTTTGCCATCTGCGTTCGGGTACGGTACCAGGCATACCAGGTTGTAAAGTTGGTGATCTCTTCCTCAAAGGAGCAGCTCGTCGCCGCCTTGCAGTCAGTTCGCGTCGGGGCCTTCGGGTAAGCGGAACGGCTCGGGACGATGTCCACCCGCTCCCACTCGCTGTAGTTGACGGTAGTATGTGTGGCATCGCGCACCGGCACGCATTTGGCGTTACTGTCGCACCACTTCACGACCACGTTATAGTAATACGGCGCTCCCCTGACAACTTTCGCAACGTAATATGTGTCGTCCGGATAGGCGTAGCTCTTCCCCTTGAGTGGCTTGACGCAGTCGTTCGTATCCCGCTCCTTGCACCAGACCCGGTCAGGAAAGTTGGCCTTTTCCGAACCGATTGTCGCCATATTGATGGTGTCTTTCAGCTCATGTTTAGGGCAGTTGACTTGATCGCCGCAAGGGGAGTTCAGCTGCTGGCCAAAAGTCCATTCCACCCGCTGCTTGCCAAAGCCGTCACTGGGAATGCCCGCCCATGGCGATGCATAGGCCGTCCTGTGCGCCTCGGTGGCATCAGCCACGCGCGAACCATCCTCCTTGACCGGCCAGTCGTAGCGCACGGCAGGGTTGTAGTAGATCTTGTTGAAAGCGCTGGCGGCAAATGGCGGGTCGCCATTATTGCAGACGGCACTGATGTTGCCGTCCCAGTTGCGGCAATAGTATTCGAACTCATTGCCCGACTTCATGCGGACATAGTCGGGCATGTAATCCCACAGCATGCTGCCCGAATTATCCAGGTCAAGCATGATGTTGGGCAGCAGCACCGTCGTCGTGGAGTTTGCCAGCGGCTTGTCCGCCAGGTCAGTACTGCCTGCCTGCGACACAGCGGCGGCCAGCACGCTGCCCGAAAACAGTGCCGCCAGCATCGATTGTTTAAAGAGTGGCCTCATTGATTGGTCTCGCATACTCATTGTGAAATTACCGCCTGCACGAAGCTGACGTTGGAACGTGGGCCGACAACCCGCACTGTGATTCGGTACACGGCGTTCCAGCCGCCGGCCCCATCACTTGCCCCCTGGTTTTCATCCTTTTGATAGGTCAGCAAGGGCTGCAAAATGCCGATGCCACTGCCGGAGCTGCGCGTGTGTTCCTTGGAGGGTGCCGTCGCACATTTGGCGGGATCGAACTCGCCTTCCGTGTCGCAGATGCGATGGATCACGTAAGACACCTGGTTGCCTGCAGCATCGACTGCACGCTGCACGACCTGGGTCTTGTCGTTCCAGTTGAAGTCATCGGTGGCTACGGGGGTGTCATTGCCGGTCAAGTCGAACGCTGCCTGGCTGCTGGCTGAATAGCCGTTGGCCTCATCATCGTTGTTCAGCGCACCGGCATTTGCGCCGAGCCAGGCGATTGCGGCCTCCACGCCCGCATCGGCGCTGATGGCGGCACTTTGCTTGAAAGCCAGGTTGCCGGCAACCAGGGACGAAGTATCGACCGAGCGCATCATCGCCAGCCCGGCCAGAGTCATGGCCACGAGCACAATCAAAGCCATGACCAGCGCCACGCCAGCCTGGCGCGGGCGCCCCACTACATTCACTGCCGATTTCATATTTTTCCCCAAATCACATTACGCAGCGGGATGACAGTCTCGAACACACGGTAGCGATAGCATCCCCAGTCATCGGGATATTTCGAGGTGTCGAAGGTATGCCAGCTGGCCGCCAGCGAAGAGGTTGCGTTGCAGCCTGCGCCAGCACTCGCAGGACGTTCGTATTGGCTGGCACGCGTGACCAGGGCGACGCGGATCGCCTTGATGCGATTCCAGTCGGCCGGCGTAGGATTGACCCATTCACCGTTCGCCGCGCTGACCCATTTGTCGACTGTCTGGCTGAGGGCTGTCGTTGCGACACCATACTCGGCCTGCAGATCAACCACATCGGCCATGACAACTTCGTTGACGGCCACGGGCGCCTGCGAGTTATCGCTACGCTCCAGCTGCTTTGCGTCCGTATTGACGGAATAGATCTTGCGGAAGATCGGCCCGCCGTTGGCCGGCTTGAAACAGGAGACGCTGGCGCCTAATGGATACTTCGGCCAGCCATTATCATTCACATAATCCGCCGACGGGTTGTAAGCACCGCCCGCGCCAGAGTTGTGCTGCAGTTTGCCCGCAGTGTCTTGCACCTGGGTAATTTTCATCAACGTACAGTTTCCGCCGCTGGCCACCAGGGCCAGGTCGCCATCTGCGCAGACTGTAGGGTTGGCAACATCCAGTTCGGACGACGCCAGTGGCATTTTCTTGCGCACGCGGGTGGTGCCCGGCGGCAGGGAAGAAGACAAGTTCGGGTCGGCAAAATACTGGATCGTCAACGTGTCCGGCTCGGCGCCGCCATCCTTGATCAGCGCAGGCGCGAAACTAAGGTTGGTAATGTCGCCCTTCACGCCGCCGCACTCGGCGCTCTGGTCGCAGTAGGCGTACACCTTGGCGCAACCGGAGTAGGAAGTGGCGCCGGCAGCCATGCCCCAGCCGGCAGCCTTGGCGTCGCGCTCCAGCATATACAGTGCAATAGCGCCGTTCGCCTGGGCATCGGCGCCGCTGGTGGTGGTGCGCTTGCGCGCTTCGTTGTTGGTGAATGCCTGCGCCACGATCAGCGTGCCGAGCATGCCGATGACCAGGCCAACCATGACCTCGATCAGCGTAAAGCCTCTTTGTGAGCCGTACATAATTTTCCTTAACCGTTGATCTGGGCCACAGCCTGGTACGTATGGGCCTTGGACTCGCCTGGCGCCTGCCAGTTAATGGTGATCGTTACCTCAGTGCCGTTGACCACCACCGTGCGTTTGCCATTTGGCAGGCCCGTCACCGCCTTGTCCTTGCCGGCGTATTCCGCCAACTTGCTGCGGTTCACCCACATCTCGCCCAATAACTGGTTGGCCGCAAAGCTAGCCTCCAGGCGATACTTGGAATCGGCGACCTGGCGCGTTGCCGAAGCCTGCATCCACAGGAAGGCCAGGATGCCGAACGAGAAAACGAGGATGGCGGCCAGGGCTTCCAGCAATACGATGCCGTCCTGGCGGCCAGGTTTTAAATTGCGAATCATGGGATGACTCCTTAAGTGCAGCCCTGGGGCTTGCCGTTCAATTTCGCGTCGGGGTCGCACATGCGGACCTGGCCGCCGCCAGTGATGGTTACCACATAGCGGCGCGCGCTTGTGGTCTGTGCGTTGGTGATGTCGATGCGGCTGATTTCCGTACCAGCGGCCGCGCTCGCCCGGCCGAAACTGTCAAAGGTGACAAAGGCGGGCTTCGCAAGGCCGGCGCCAGCAGTCAGGGCGGTGGCGAAGGTATCGGCCGTGAACGGTTTGACCAAAGCTGCGGTGGTAATGCCGACCCGTGCGTTGCCGCCGCCTTCCTCGGGCAGGCGTTCCTGAATCGAAGCCGGGCAGAGAGCGGCATTCGCACAGCCTACCGTCCAGGCCACCTTGCCATCCTTGTCGGTCAGGCTGAAGCGCACCGGCGTGCTGCGCCGCAGGGCTTCCGCACGCGCCAGTTGCAGGCCGTTCAACAGCGATTCGGCGGCAGTGCGGTTCTGCGCATCCTGGATCATGCGCGAGAAGTTCGGAATCGCGAGCGCCAGCAGGATGCCGAGGACGCTGATGGCCACCATCAGCTCGATCAGGGTCACACCACGTTGCTTACGCATCAGCAGCGCCCGCCCTTCGCGATCACCCAGCAAGATTGCGTGGTCGTCCAGCCACTAGGGGCGGCAGATGTCTTCTTGACATTCGCCTCGTTCAGCTCATAAGTAAAGTCTTTCATCGCCCCCTTCCCTGTAGCCTTCAACCCGTAGCTCAGGCCGTCCTTGGCAATGTCGCAGGTGAAGGTGAAATCGGGGTTGCTCGGCGGCGCGGCAACTGCCCCATCGGCACAGGCCCCGGCATAGGTGCGGTTGTCCTGGAAGAATTGCTCCAGTTTGATGCGCATGTCCGACAGGCCGTTGGTCGCCTGGGGAATGTGGCCACGAATGATGTAGTCTTTATAAGCTGGCAACGCCACTGCCGCCAGGATAGCGATGATGGCGACCGTGACCATGACTTCGATCAGGGTGAAGCCACTGTTGTAAGGCTTGAATAAACGTTTCACAAGGATTCCTTAAGCAGCAGAACAAGTCTTGCCGAAAAATAATTTGACGGAAGTTTAACTGCATTTGGGCAAGAAGTCTCGCACAATACGTTGCTATACGGCATCATTAGAGCGGTTTATCTATGAATCGGCGCGACTGTCGCACACCCGCCCCGTGGGGTAAAATGCAACGTTTTACCGCGCGCGGCGCGGCGCCCGAACGAAATTCCGAAAAATGACCACCCTGCCTTCCGAAATCAATCCAGACGCCGTCAAGAACAGCCCGGCCGAAAAAGTGACGCCGATGATGCAGCAGTACCTGCGCATCAAGGCCGATTACCCGAACATGCTGGTGTTCTACCGTATGGGCGACTTTTACGAGCTGTTCTTCGACGACGCCGAGAAGGCCTCGCGCGTGCTGGGCATTACGTTGACGGCGCGCGGCAGCCAGAACGGCGTGCCGATCAAGATGGCTGGCGTGCCTTTCCATTCGCTCGATGGCTATCTGGCCAAGCTGGTCAAGGTCGGCGAGTCTTGCGCGATCGCGGAGCAGATTGGCGATCCGGCACTGGCCAAGGGCCCGGTCGAACGCAAGGTGGTGCGCGTGGTCACGCCAGGCACCCTGACCGACTCGGACCTGCTGCCGGAAAAATCGGAACGCCCGCTGCTGGCCATGACCATGATCAGCAACCGCAAGGTGGTCACTTGCGGCCTGGCCTGGCTGTCGCTGGCGTCCGGCGCCCTGCGCCTGATGGAATTCTCGGGCGACCAGCGCAGCGTCAACACGCGCCTGGGCCAGGAGCTGGAGCGCATTGCGCCGGCTGAAATCCTGCGCGGCGATGATGCCGACATGTTCGACGATATCTCGATCTGCCACGTCAACAACGTGCCGGCCTGGCACTTCGACGTGGTGCACGGCCACAAGGCCCTGCTCGACCAGCTGTCGGTCGCCACCCTGACAGGCTTTGGCGCGGAGGGCCTGGGTGCCGCATTCGGTGCGGCCGGCGCCTTGCTGCGCTACGCGCAATCGACCCAGGGCCGCGGCCTGCAGCACGTCAAGAGCCTGTCCTGCGAAACGGAAAACGAATATATCGGGCTGGACGCCGCAACGCGCCGCAACCTGGAGCTGACGGAAACCATCCGCGGCCAGGAGTCCCCTACCCTGTTCTCGCTGCTGGACCACTGCCGCACGGCCATGGGCTCGCGCCTGCTGCGCCACTGGCTGCACCATGCCAAGCGCGACCAGTCGGTAGCCCGCGCGCGTCACGACGCCATCGCAGCGCTGATGCAGCACGACACCACTGGCTCGCTGGCCTACCACCTGGCGCAAGTGCCGGACATCGAACGCATCACCACCCGCGTGGCCCTGCTGTCGGCCCGCCCGCGCGACCTGTCCGCGCTGCGCGACGGCCTGCAGCAGCTGCCCAAGCTGCAGCACGCCATGCTGCGCGCCCTGGGCCACGACAATGCGCAAGGCTTGCTGGCCAAGCTGCACTTCGGCCTGAACGAGCCGAAGGAATGCGTCGACCTGCTGGCACGCGCCATCATGCCTGAGCCGGCGACCATGGTGCGCGACGGCGGCGTGATCGCGCGCGGCTACGACGCGGAGCTGGATGAACTGCGCGGCCTGTCGGAAAACGCCGGCCAGTTCCTGGTCGACCTGGAAACGCGCGAACGCGAACGCACCGGCATCGCCAACCTGCGCGTCGAATACAACCGCGTGCACGGCTTCTATATCGAAGTGACCAACGGCCAGGCCGACAAGGTGCCGGAAGACTACCGCCGCCGCCAGACGCTGAAGAACTGCGAACGCTACATCACGCCGGAACTCAAGGCCTTCGAGGACAAGGCCCTGTCAGCGCAGGACCGCGCCCTGGCGCGCGAGAAGATGCTGTACGACGAGCTGCTGGCAGCGCTGGCGCCCTTTATCGGCCCGCTGCAAGCCATCGCCCAGGCCCTGGCGCAAGTCGACACCCTGTGCGCGCTGGCCGAACACGCTCTGCGCAACAACTGGTGCGCGCCGAACCTGGTGGCCGAGCCCTGCATCAATATCGTCGAAGGCCGCCATCCGGTGGTGGAAAACCAGATCGAGCGCTTCATCGCCAACGACTGCAAATTCATGGCCGACCGCCGCCTGCTGCTGATCACCGGCCCGAACATGGGCGGTAAATCGACCTTCATGCGCCAGGTTGCCCTGATTACGCTGCTGGCCTATGTGGGCAGCTATGTGCCGGCCGCCAGCGCCACCATTGGCCCGATCGACCGCGTCTTCACCCGTATCGGCGCTACCGACGACCTGGCCGGCGGCCGTTCCACCTTCATGGTGGAGATGACGGAAGCGGCCACCATCCTGAATGGCGCCACCGAACATTCGCTGGTGCTGATGGATGAAATCGGCCGCGGCACCTCGACCTTCGACGGCCTGGCGCTGGCGTGGGCGATTGCGCGCCACCTGATCGAAACCAGCCGCAGCTTTACCCTGTTTGCGACCCACTACTTCGAGCTGACCCAGTTGCCGGAGGCGCATCCAACAGCCGCCAACGTGCACCTGTCGGCGGTGGAGCACAAGGATTCCATCGTGTTCCTACACGCGGTGCAGAACGGTCCGGCCTCGCAAAGCTACGGTTTGCAGGTGGCGCAGCTGGCAGGCGTGCCGCAGCCGGTGATCAAGGCCGCGCGCAAGCACCTGGCACGCCTGGAAGCGCAAGCCTTGGATGCAACGCCGCAGCTCGACCTGTTCGCCGCGCCAGTGGCCGATGCCAACGACGATGCGGCGCCAACTGCCGCGCCAAGCGCCGATCCGCGCGCCGAAGAGCTGCTGGCAGCGCTCGACGACATCGACCCGGACGCCATGACCCCGCGCGAAGCGCTGGACCGCCTCTACCAGCTCAAGCGCCTGGCACAGGCATGAAAAGGCGCCCTGCCTTAGGCACGCTGGCTGCTACCGCCACGTTGGCGCTGGCCGTGCTGGCCGCGCCGGCCGCCAGCGCGCGCGGCGACAAGACTGCGCCGCGCAAGGGCGAATTCAGCTTCGCCTTGCTCGGCCACAGCTTCTCCAAGAGTGCCGGCGATGCTGAATTCCGTCGCATGCTGGCCGAAGCAAGCCGCACCGAGCCGGCCTTCCTGATCGCCAACGGCATCAAATCGCCCAACGAACCCTGCAGCGATAACCTGTACCAGGAACGGCGCGACCTGATGAACAGCGCCGAGCGCCCGCTGGTACTGCTGCCGGCCGGCAGCGACTGGACCGAGTGCCGCAATACGAACGGCAAGTCGAACGCCATCGAACGCCTGAACCGCATCCGCGAATTGTTCTTCCCTGAACCGGAGGCGCTGGGTAAAGGCAAGCTGCCGCTGAACCGCCAGTCCAGCATCGCCAAGTTCCGCGATTACGCCGAGAACACCTATTGGGAGTATGAAAACGTCCTGTTCGTCACGCTCAACGTGCCGGCCAGGAACAACCACTACCTGGCCGAAGCTGGCCGCAACAGCGAGTACGAAGACCGCATGGTGGCCAACCGCGGCTGGCTGCACCGTGCCTTCCTGCACGCCAAGCGCAAGAACATCGCCGGCATCGTGCTGGTCATGGATGGCGACATCGGCGCCCATGTGGAGCAAGGCTTCTTTGCTCGCCTGGCGCAGAAGCGGGACGGCTTTACCGAAATCCGCCGCATCGTGCGTTCGCAGGCCGACAAGTATCCGGGGCAGTTGCTGCTGGTGGATAACCGCAAGCAAGGCAACGCCGCTCCGGCAATCGAATGGAACAAGAACGTCGGCCACCTGGCATTGGGGGCGGAATGGACTGCGCTGCGCGTGATCCCCGGCAGCGCCTCGCTTTTCGTCCTGGGCAGCGAGTGATATAAAAAAGCCCCGCTTTGCGGGGCTTGGGATCTTAGTGGATCGGGTGGCTGCGGAAGTGATCGCCTTCCTCGCCATCGTCGCCCTCTTCGTCGCCGTCGTGGTGGTGATGGCCATGCGGGCCATGCACGTGCTCGTGGGCGATTTCTTCTTCGGTGGCGGCGCGCACGTCGACCACTTTCAGCTCGAAGCGCAGGGCCATGCCAGCCAGCGGGTGATTGCCGTCCAGGACCACTTTGTCTTCGGCGATCTCGGTCACGGTGAAGATCATCGCGTCGTCATCCTCGCCGCCTTCAGGCAGGCCTTCGAACTGCATGCCGATTTCCAGCGGCTCCGGCAGGCGCGCACGTTCTTCCACTTTCAGCAGGTTCGGATCGTAATCGCCAAAGGCGTCTTCCGGTTCAATCTGGATCGTGGTGGCGTAGCCGTTTTCCTTGCCGTCCAGTTCTTCTTCGATCTTTGGCAGGGTGTTCTCGTAGCCACCGTGCAGGTAAACCATAGGCTGGCGACCGTCTTCGATCAGATTGTTCTGTGCGTCGGACAGTTTGTATTCCACCGTCACAACGGTATTCTTGGCGATCTTCATTGAGCTTCCTTTCTTTTCTAAGCTGGAAGGGATTATACCGCTTGCTATAATCGCGCCATGAAAAAACTCACTCTCCTGGGCGATATCACGCCCGAACAATTCCTGCGCGAATACTGGCACAAGAAGCCGCTGCTGATCCGCCAGGCCATCCCTGGCTTCAAGCCGGTGCTGCCTTTCGACAAGCTGGCCGAACTGGCCACCAAGGACTACGTCGAAAGCCGCCTGGTCACAAAGAAGGATGGCAGCTGGGACATGCAGCACGGCCCGCTCAAAGAACTGCCTGCGCGCAAGCAGCGCGAGTGGACCATGCTGGTACAGGGCGTTAACCTGCAGGACGACAAGGCCGACGCGCTGCTGCGCCAGTTCCGCTTCCTGCCCGATGCTCGCCTGGACGACCTGATGGTGAGCTTTGCCACCGATGGCGGCGGCGTGGGCCCGCACTTCGATTCCTACGACGTGTTCCTGCTGCAGGCGGAAGGCCAGCGCCGCTGGAGAATCAGCGCGCAAAAGGACCTGACCCTGATCGAAGGCTTGCCGCTGAAGATTCTGAAGAAATTCAAGGCCACCGAGGAGTTCGTGCTGGAGCCGGGAGATATGCTCTACCTGCCTCCGCACTACGCCCACGACGGCGAAGCGATCGGCGATTGCCAGACCTATTCGATCGGATTCCGTTCGCCGTCCTACCAGGAACTGGGCGAAGCCTTCCTGCAATTCATGGCCGATTCCATCGACCTGCCTGGCCGTTATGCTGACCCGGACCTGGAACCCACCAATAAGCCAGCTGAAATTCCCAAAGCCATGCTGGGCAAATTGGCGGACGAATTGAATAAAGTCAGCTTTACCGAAGACGATTTCGCCATTTTCCTCGGCGAATACCTGTCCGAGCCAAAGCACAACGTCTTCTTCCATCCCCTGGAAAAGCCGCTAACTGCTGGCAAATTCCAGCAATCTGCCGAGAAAAAAGGGGTATCCCTCTCGCGCAAGACGCAAATGCTGTACCGCGGCAAGAATGTCTTCATCAACGGCGAATCGTTTGCCATGAACAAGGCTGACAAGGCGACACTGGAAGCCCTGGCCAACACGCGCGGCCTGGATGGCGCAGCGGTGGCCGCCGCTTCTGAAGATGTGCTGGAAGCGCTGTTCGCCTGGTACACCGACGGCTGGCTGGAACTGAACAAATAATCGGAGATAGCATGGAGAAGCAGCTTTTTGACAGCCGTACCCAATTCCAGGCCTTGCTGCTGGACTGCATCTCCCAGGCCCGCCTGACGCTGCAGATGTTCGACCCGGACTACGCGTGGTGGCAACTGGGGCATTCCAAGACCGATGCCCTGCTGCGCCACTTCCTGCAGCACAAGGGGCGCATCCAGCTGGTTGCCCACAGCAATGCGCATCTGGAGCGCAATGAACCGCGCTTCCTGAAACTGCTGGAAGATTACAGCCACCAGGTCGAATGCCGCCTGACCAGCCGCAGCATCAGCACCCTGACCGATTCCTTCCTGGTTGCCGATGGCGTTCACATCGTGCGCCGCTTCCATTCCGACCACTTCCGCGGCGAAGCAGATTTTGATGCTCCATCGTCAACCCAAACCAGTTTGGAGCGTTATGAAGCTATCTGGGCTGAAACACAGCCGGGCCTGAGGCCAGGAACGACTGGATTGTGAGCCGGAAAAATGTAAAATGTTGCAGTTCGAGGTAAGACGGTAATCGCTGCAGATGCCAGCAGTTCGACGCGGGAAAAAAATATTGCGTTTTCGCAAAATAGTTGTGTAAACCGCCCGAAATGCTATTGCGACGCAGCAGAAAACGCTATAATATCCGGTGTGTTTCCGTGTCTGGTCGACCTTTTTCTGAAGGTTGGAAGGGCCGACGAAACGCCGTACGAGCGATAATTACCGGTAATTATTCATCGCAACATTGTTTAATTTTTGTTGTTAATTCAAGGAAAACAAATGAAAAAATCCCTGCTGATCGCCTCCCTGCTGGCTGTTGCCCTGGCTGCTTGCTCCAAGAAAGAAGAAGCTCCTGCTGCTCCAGTAGCAACCCCAGAAGCAGCTGCTCCAGCAGCCGCTCCTGCAGCTCCAGCAGCTGACGCAGCTGCTCCTGCTGCTGCTCCAGCCGCTGACGCTGCTGCTGCTGCCGCTTCCGCTGCTTCCGCAGCTGCTGACGCTGCTTCCGCTGCTGCTTCGGCTGCTTCGGCTGCTGCTTCCGCTGCTTCCGCTGCTAAGTAATTCCTTGCAGGGAAAAGAAACCAGCCTTCGGGCTGGTTTTTTTTCGCCTGAATAAAGAGTGTTGCCAATTAAATGGGGTACGTCCCCATTTTTCAGGCAATAAAAAAGCCGGCTTGCGCCGGCTTTTTATTTAAAGGCTTGCGCCTTATTTCAACTGCTCTTGCAGCAGGGTCAGGATCTTTTGGCCAACCGGGGATGCCTCCGGTTTATTCTGGTTGTTCCACACCGAAACCTGGGTGGTATTCACCGAATCCGAACGCACCGAGATGCGGTAGCGCTGCGCTTCTTTCTCCTTGTCCGACGCGCCGAAGCTGAACAGCTTGCTGAACCAGCCGCGGGTATCGGTGGCATCGTTGACGAAGCGTACGAAGTACACGCCTTGCACGCGGTCGCGGTCTTCCACGGTGAAGCCGGCGCGGTCCAGCGCCAGGCCCACACGGCGCCAGGTGCGCTCGAAACCTTCGTCGGTCTTGATGTAAGCATCGGCGCCCTCGCCCACCAGCGTGGCGTGCTGCGCCTGGACGGCGGCATTGTCGACCGCAGTGCGTGCGCCAGCTTCGTCGGCGGTGCCGCCCAGCTTGGTCATCAGCTTGGCCAGGAAGATCGCTTCCAGGTTCGGGTCGCTATTGCGGTTGGTCCACATGGTCGACTCGTTCTGCGCGCCGGTCACCACTTCCTTAGTGCCGCGGTGGCTGATGTAGATCTCGGTGCCGCCGGCTGGATTGCGCTCCAGGCGGGTACGGTACTTGTCGCGCTCGCCGCTCGAGTACAGGCCGTCAAACACTTTGCCGATCGTGCTGCGGATGAAGTCCTGCGGGATCTTCGCGCGGTTTTCATTCCACTCCGTTTCCATCACGCCGGCAGTGGCATCGTCCACCGCCAGGGTGAAGCCCGACTCTTCCCAGAAGGTTTTCAGCTGCGGCCAGAGGGCTTCCGGCGTCTGCTGCACCACCAGCCAGCGCTGGTTGCCGGAACGCTCGACGCGCACGGCGTTATTGCCGGTGCTTGCCACTTCATTGCTGCTGACAGCAGCGCCCGGGGTGGCGCCGCGGGTTGCCTGGTAGCCGGAAGCAGTCGCCACGCCGCGGTCATTGCTTGGCAGCGAGTAGCGGTTGTCCTTGGACAGCTGGGTCAAGTCTGGCGGCACGTCCAGCGTGCTGGCTTTCTTGGCCGATTTGTAATCTACCTTGGTTTCGCCTACTACGGACTGCACCATGCCGCAACCGGTCAGGCTCAGCATCAGGGCGCCAACGACGAGCCCGCGCTGCGGGGTCTGGGAAACGATCTTGCGAATAGTCATGTGAAAAAGAAGATTAGTTCAGCACACCGGATTCACGCAGGGCAGCGCGGACGGTCTCGTGATACTGCTCTGCCAGCGGCACCAGCGGCAGGCGGATACCTTTCGGCATCCGGCCCATTTCCGCCAGGGCCCACTTGACCGGCACCGGATTCGGTTCGATGAACAGGTTCTGGTGCAGCGGGAGCAGCTGGTTGTTGATGGCAGTTGCCTTGGCAACGTCGCCCGCCATCGCGGCTTCGCACATTTCGTGCATCTGGCGTGGCGCCACATTGGCGGTCACCGAGATATTGCCCTTGCCACCGGCCATCATCAGGGCGATCGCGGTCGGATCGTCGCCGGAGTACACAGCGAAATCGGCAGGCGCGCGGCGCAGCAGGTCGTAGCCGCGGGCGATATTGCCGGTCGCGTCCTTGACGCCGATGATGTTCTTGATCTGGGCCAGGCGCAGAATGGTGTCGTTGCTCATATCGGCAACAGTACGGCCTGGCACGTTGTACAGGATGACCGGCAGGTCCACCGCCTCGGCGATGGACTTGAAGTGCTGGTACATGCCTTCCTGGGTTGGGCGGTTGTAGTAAGGAACCACTTGCAGCGAGGCGTCGGCGCCGGCGTTCTTGGCGAAACGGGTCAGTTCGATGGCTTCTGCGGTGGAATTGCCGCCGGAGCCGGCGATCACCGGAATGCGGCCGCCGACGCGCTCCACGGCAGCCTTGATCAGCTCGCAATGCTCGGCCACGCTGACAGTGGCGGATTCGCCGGTGGTGCCGACGATGACGATGGCGTCCGTGCCTTCGGCGATATGCCAGTCGATCAGCGCGTTCAGGCCTGGATAGTCCAGGGTGCCGTCGGCGTGCATCGGGGTTACGATTGCTACAATGCTACCCTTAATCATAGGAAACCAATTGCAATAAGAATTAAAACGACGATTGTAGAGCATACCCTGCACCCGTGGTGCATTTTGGTCGCTCAAAATGACGGCAACAGCGCCGCCTCCCTTGGAAACTCCCTTTTCACAGCGCAAATCCTCTGCACCATGGCCGGTTTCGGTGTATTAACGACCCCATCTTCGAATGCGATGACACGCAAATCATGCATTCTAGCCAATTCCAATAATTCTCCCGGCTGTAACAAAAAGGCCGGATTTGATGGTTTGCCGAAGGCGGCATTGCCGTCGGCGAAAGTCTCATAAATCAGCAAGCCGTTCGGGGCTAGGCTGCCCAGCATGTCGGCCAGCAGCGGGCGGTGCAGGTAATTGGTGACGATGATGCCGGCAAAGCGCACCGGGCCGAAGGGCCAGCAGGCACCCTCTTCTTCCAGGTCGATCTGGCTGGTGACGATGCCGTCGCCGGCCGCCGCAGCCAGCGCTTCGGCATCGCGGTCGACCGCCACCACGGCGTGTCCCAGCGCGGCCAAGTGGCGCGAATGGCGGCCGCTGCCGCATGCCAGATCCAATACTTCACCGTTCGGCACCAGGCCGGCGAAACGCTCCACCCACGGCGAGGGCAGGCTCAGTGGCGCGTGATTCACATCAGCCATAACTCAATCCCATTGCTTCGCGCACATCGCGCATGGTTTCCTGCGCCAGCTTGCGCGCCGCTTCATTGCCGTCCGCCACAATGGCACGCACCAGGGACGGATCGTCCAGGTAAGGCTGCGCGCGCTCATGCATCGGCTCCTGCTCTTTTACGATGGCATCGATCACCGGCTGCTTGCACTCGATGCAGCCAATGCCGGCCGACTTGCAGCCCTTCTGCACCCACTCCTGGGTCGGGCCGTCCGAATACACCACGTGGAATTGCCACACCGGGCAGCGTTCCGGCTCGCCCGCATCGGTGCGGCGCACGCGCGCTGGGTCCGTCGGCATGGTGCGGATTTTCTTGGTGACCGATTCCTTGTCCTCGCGCAGGGCAATCGCGTTGCCATAGCTCTTGGACATCTTGCGGCCGTCCAGGCCCGGCAGGCGCGAAGCCTCGGTCAGCTTCGCTTGCGGCTCGACCAGGATCAGCTTGCGCGCGCCTTCCAGGTAGCCGAACAGGCGCTCACGGTCGATCATCGACAGGTTTTGCGCATCGTCCAGCATGGCTTTCGCCTGCTCCAGCGCGGCGTCGTCGCCTTCCTGCTGGTATGCGGTGCGCAGTTCGTTATACAGCTTGGCGCGCTTGCTGCCCAATTTCTTGACCGCGTCCTGCGCCTTTTCTTCGAAACCCTTCTCCTTGCCATACAGGTGGTTAAAACGGCGCGCGATTTCGCGCATCATTTCAACGTGCGGCACCTGGTCGTCGCCGACCGGCACTTCGCTGGCGCGGTAGATCAGCACATCGGCCGCCTGCAGCAGCGGGTAGCCGAGGAAGCCGTAGGTTTGCAGGTCTTTGTTGGCCAGGTTTTCGATCTGGTCCTTGTAGGTCGGCACACGCTCCAGCCAGCCCAGCGGGGTGGCCATCGACAGCAGCAGGTGCAGCTCGGCGTGCTCCGGGATTTTGGACTGGATGAACAGCGTGGCCTGGGTCGGGTCGATGCCGGCGGCAAGCCAGTCGACCAGCATGTCCCAGGTCGATTTTTCGATGATGGACGGATCGTCGTAATGCGTGGTCAACGCGTGCCAGTCGGCGACGAAGAACAGGCAAGGCTGCTCGGACTGCATCCTGATCCAGTTCTTCAGGGCGCCGTGGTAGTGGCCAAGGTGCATGCTGCCTGTCGGGCGCATGCCGGAGACTACGCGGTCAGGGTACATGGTGTCAGCTCAGGAAAGGACTAAAGGGAAGTACGATCAAGTACCTCACGAATCCCACCAGCCGGCCCAGCAGCGATTGGAACGGCCCGGTATTCAACAGCACGATCAAGCCAATAAAAATGAAAGGCCCAAGGCGCTCGATGCTGGCAAATTTATACGCCAAGTCGCGCGGCAGCAGCGAGGTCACAATACGGCCGCCATCGAGCGGTGGAATCGGAATCAAATTGAAGGCGCACATGACAGCATTTGCCGTCAGGCCCGCCTGGCACATTTCGAGCAAGAATGGTTCTTGCACCCCCATCGCGCGCAAAAGCACAAACATGAATACCCATCCGAGTCCCATCGCAAAGTTGGCCGCTGGCCCTGCTGCGGCCACGAAGCCCATTTGCTTCTTCGGATTGCGCAGGCGATTGAAATCAACTGGTACCGGCTTCGCATAGCCAAACGCCATGTGCAGCGGCGAGAGCAACAGCAGGATTGGCAGAATGATCGTGCCAAACAGGTCGATATGCTTGATCGGATTAGGGGTCAGGCGGCCCATTTGTTCAGCGGTGTTATCGCCGAAGTAGCGTGCTACATAGCCGTGGGCCGCTTCATGCAAGGAAATCGCAAACAGTACGGGAATGGCATAGACTGTAATCGCCCGGATGATCTCGTTGGTATCGTTCATAAATGGGATTTTATCAGAGGGTCCCGGCGCGCTTGCCGGGCACCAGCTTGCATCAGAGGCCGAGCGCGGCGCAGTCGCCGCAACCGCGCCGAATCAGTTCAGGCTCGTCGCCGGTCAGGTCCACCACGGTGGTGGGCTCCAGGCGGCAGGCGCCGCCGTCGATCACCAGGTCGACCTGTTTGCCCAAGCGTTCCAGCACCATCTCCGGATCGGTCAGCGGATCATCGTCGCCAGGCAGGATCAGGGTAGTGCCTAACAGCGGCTGGCCCAATTCAGCCATCAGCATTTCGGTGATCGTGTTTTGCGGCACGCGCAAGCCGATGGTCTTGCGCGAGGGGTGCGACAGGCGGCGCGGCACTTCCCGCGTCGCCTCCAGGATGAAGGTGTAAGGACCTGGCGTGACAGCCTTCATCAGGCGGAATTGCTTGTTATCGACCCTGGCGTAGGTGCTGATCTCGCTCAGGTCGCGGCACAGCAGCGTCAAATGGTGCTTCTCGTCGATGCCGCGGATGCGCCGCAGCTTCTCCACCGCGGCCTTATCGTCCAGGTGGCACACCAGTGCATAGCAGGAATCGGTCGGCAGCGCGACAATGCCGCCACCGTGGATGATTTGTGCCGCCTGCTTGATCAGCCGCAGCTGCGGATTGTCTGGGTGTACCTGGAAGAATTGGGTCATGTTTTAGCGCAGCTGTTGCAGGGCCGCGATGCGTTCTTCAATTGGAGGATGGCTGGAGAACAGCGCCGCCCAGCCACTCGGCGAGGTGATGCCGGAAGCCGCCATGCCTTGCGGCAGTTCCCCCGGATGCACGCCGCCCAGGCGCGCCAAGGCATGCTGCATCGGCACCGTGGAACCCAGCAAACGTGCCGAACCGGCATCGGCACGGAATTCACGCTGGCGCGAGAACCAGGCAACGATCATTGAAGCGACCAGGCCAAACAGCAGTTCACAGACAAAGACAGTGACCATGTAGCCAATGCCCGGACCGCGGCGTTCCTCATCCTTGTTCAACATGCCGTCCACCACCGAGCCGACGATACGGGCCAGGAAAACCACGAAGGTATTCACCACGCCCTGGATCAGGGTCAGCGTCACCATGTCGCCGTTGGCGATGTGCGCTACCTCGTGGCCCAGCACAGCCTCGACTTCTTCCTTGTTCATCGACTGCAGCAAGCCGGTGGACACAGCCACCAGGGCGTCATTCTTGAAAGCGCCGGTAGCGAAAGCATTCGCGTCGCCTTCGTAAATCGCCACTTCAGGACGGCCAATGCCGGCTTTGTCAGCGAGCGCGTGCACGGTGCCGACCAGCCACTGCTCGGTCGAATTCTGCGGCTGCTCGATCACCCGCGCGCCGGTCGACCACTTGGCCATCGGCTTGGACATCAGCAGGGAAATGATCGAGCCGGTGAAGCCCACCACGACGGAAAACGCCAGCAAGCCTCCCATGCTGGTGCCGGAGCCGGGCCGTCCAATGCCCAGCAGGGACAGGACAATCGACAGCACCACGACAACTGCAAGGTTGGTGGCAATGAACAAGATGATGCGTTTCATAGAGCGGCCTCCGGACAAACTTTACCGAACGATAATCTATGGTCAGCAGTAGGGATTTACAAGTCCCCGGTCAGAACCAGTCATGCCAGACCGGCGTCACATTGCCCGGCAGCGGCGGCAGCAGGCGAAAATCAACGCGCGCCTCGCCCGGCGCATGGAAATCGGTCCCGCGCGAAGCCAGGAAGCCGTAGCTGTTGGCCAGATTGGCGTACTTCGGATACTGGTCGGGCGTATGCGACCCGGTCACGACCTCAATCGCCGTCCCGCCAAGCTGCTTGAATTCGTCGAACAGGATGCCTTCCTGCATCGGCGTGAACTTGTAGCGCCCCGGGTGCGCGATCACGGCAACGCCCCCCGCGCCCAGGATCCAGCCCACCGCATCCTGCAACGATGCCCAGCGATGCTCGACATAACCCGGCTTGCCCGGTGACAGGTACTTGCGGAACACTTCGGATACCGACGAACAGACCCCCTCCTCCACCAGGAAGCGGGCAAAGTGGGTACGCGACATCAGCGCCGGGTTATCGACGTAATTCAGTGCGCCTTCGTAAGCCCCCGGAATGCCTGCCAACTCCAGCTGGCGACCGATCTCGCGGCCGCGGTTGTCGCGCCCCGAACGGGTATCTTCCAGCCCTTGGACAAGGGCAGGATTGTTTTCATCGATCTGCAGGCCGACGATGTGCACCGTCTCGTTGGCCCAGGTGATGGAAATTTCCACGCCGGTCACAAAACGCATGCCGTACAGTTGCGCGGCAGCGCGGGCGGTGGCAATGCCACCGACTTCATCGTGGTCTGTCAGGGCCCAGACATTCACACCCGCCTTATGGGCATGCTCGGCCACTGCCGCAGGAGGCAGCACGCCGTCGGACACGTTCGAATGGCAATGGAGGTCTACGTTCAGCATACAGATTGCAATATTGCGAAGGTTTCATTGTACGCTGAAAGCTCAGGCCAGGAATTCCTCCAGCATTTCCGCCAGCAGTTCCGGCTGGTCGTGGTGCAGCATATGGCCGGCATCCGGCATCATTTTCGGCGTCACCTTGGCCAGGTGGCCCAGGCGGCGGTCGATTTCGGCGCGTGCCTCGTCCTTGGGTCCCATCCATAGCCACATATTGGTGTCCTCCGCCTCCACCCACAGTACCGGAGCCGTGATTTTCTTCCAGCAGGCCAGCACTTCTTCCACCCGGTACAGTGAAGGGCCAGGACGCTTGTGCACCGGATCGCCCAGGATCTCCCAAAGCCCATCGGCATTCTGGGCCGACCAGTGGCTGGCCAGGAAAGCAGCCTTTTCATCGGACAGGCGCGGATTGGTTTTCTGCAGGCGGGCTGCGACGGCAGCCTGCGACTCGTAGGTGCGCATTTCCGGCTCCACCAGCAGTTCGTCCAGCCACTTGCGCATGCGCGATGGGGCCTGCTCCGGCACAGTCGCCTTCAGGCCGAAACCTTCCAGGTTGACCAGGCGGCGGATGCGCTCAGGGCGCACGCCCGCGTACAGGCTGACAACATTGCCACCCATGCTATGGCCCAGCAAGTTGACCTCGCCTTCAGGCTGGTAATGGCGCAGGATGGCGTCCAGGTCTGCCACGTAGTCGGGGAACCAGTAAGTATCCGTGCCATTGCGCTCGGTCAGGCCGAAACCGCGCCAGTCCGGCGCGATCACATGCCAGTCGCCCTTCAGGCAATCGACCACGAACTGGAAGCTGGCCCCCACGTCCATCCAGCCATGCACCATGAAGACCTTGGGCGCGCCTTCGCGGCCCCAGTGCAGCACGTGGGTACGCTTGCCGCGCACTTGGATAAAATCGGAACGGGATGGAATCATGGTGCTTGCCTTGAAATGGGTGAACCACAATAATAGCACGACCGTGCTAAAACCTGCTTGGCGTACAATAGCGCCACTTCCTTTCCCTCCTACCGGACCATCCATGACAATTTACCAGCTTGGCGAACACGCGCCAGAGATTGATGCTTCCGCTTTCGTGGCAGAGAATGCGACCTTGATCGGCAAGGTAACCTTGCACGCGAACAGCTCCGTCTGGTTCGGCGCAACGATCCGCGGCGATAACGAGCGCATCACAATCGGTGAAAACAGTAATGTGCAGGAAGGAACGGTGATGCACACCGACATGGGCTACCCGCTCACGGTGGGCAAGGATGTGACCATCGGCCACCAGGCCATGCTGCATGGCTGCACCATCGGCGACGGTTCGCTGATCGGCATCCAGGCCGTGGTGTTGAACGGCGCCAGGATCGGCAAAGGTTGCCTGGTCGGCGCCGGCGCCCTGGTCACCGAGGGCAAGGAATTTCCCGACAACTCGCTGATCGTCGGCGCGCCCGCCAAGGTAGTGCGCCAACTGACAGCGGAAGACGTGGCGCGCCTGGTTGGCAGCGCCGACAGCTATGTCAAGCGTGGCCAGCTGTTCAAGTCGCAACTGAAAAAGATTGGATAAAAACAATGACAAACACCCCGGATACCCTGCAGAAGTTTGTTTTCGAAGACGCCGCCGTGCGCGGTGAGCTGGTCGACATTTCCGCCACCTGGCGCGAAATCGTCGCCCGCCACCACTACCCGGTGGCCGTGAAACGCCTGCTGGGACAAATGGTGTCGGCGGCCGCGCTGCTGTCGGCCAACCTCAAGTTCAATGGCTCGCTGATCATGCAACTGCACGGCGACGGCCCAGTGCGCCTGCTGGTGGTGGAATGCGATTCCGACCTGCGCATGCGCGCCACGGCCAAGATGAATGCCGAATTCGCGATTGCCGAAGACGCCGGCCTGCAGGCGCTGGTCAACGCACACGGCCACGGCCGATTCGTGATTACGCTCGACCCGGCCGAGAAAGTGCCGGGCCAGCAGCCCTACCAGGGCATCGTGCCGCTCGACGGCGAAGACGTGGCAACCGTGATCGAGCACTACATGCTGCGCTCCGAACAGCTCGACACCAAGCTGTGGCTGGCAGCCGACGACACCGTGTCGCGCGGCCTGCTGTTGCAAAAGCTGCCGCTGCATGGCGGCAAAGCCGAAACCACCGCTCAAGCGCTCGAACACTCGCTGGAGACCTGGAACCGCGTAGTGATGCTGGGCGATACGCTGAAAGAAGCCGAGATGCTCGAGCACGGCATCGACGAGCTGCAAAAGCGCCTGTTCTGGGAAGAAACCCTGCGCGTGTTCGAACCGCTGCACCCGCAATTTCACTGCTCCTGCACCCGCGAGAAGGTAGGCAATATGCTCAAGATGCTTGGCCAGCAAGAGGTGGAAGACGCCCTGTCAGAGCAGGGCAAGCTCGGCATCAACTGCGACTTCTGCGGCAAGCACTACGAATACGACGCAGTCGACTGCGCCCAGCTCTTCGTCACCGACGCCCCCGCCGAAGCCCTGATCCACGGCTCCGAAGCCAAGCACTAACCACAGCCGAGCCCGTGTCCCACCTTGGGGTCACATCCCAAATGGGACACGGGCTCATGTATTTTGCGGCCGAGCTCGTGTCTCATTTCGGGTGTGACCCCATGGTGGGACACGGGCTCAGCTGCATTAGAGGCTGCGCGTCAGGTCGACCCAGGCTTGCGGTTGTGGCTTCGCGCGTTCGCGGACGCCGAAGAACGTTACCACCAGCTCGCCGTCCTTGTCGAAGAACTCTACCGACGTTACGCCAGCACGCTGCACTACATAACCACTCTTCAGCGCAGTTTCACGGATGTGCAGGTTGAACTCCGGGTCGAGCACGTTGTACCAATCCCCGCTGGCTGCCGTCTTGGCGATTTTGCCGCTGTAAATCTGCGTTGCAGCCCCATTGCCCAGGAAGGCCATGATCGGCAACTGCTGCTTGGCCGATTCATCCAGCAGCTTGCGCAGCGCTTGCGGGCCGACTTTCTGCACCACGCCCTCCGGCGCCAGGCGCATCGCCTGTTCACGGGTCAACTTGAACTCGCTGACAATGCGATTGAACTGGTGTACGTCAGTCATCTCCTTCCACGCGAGCTGGAACTCTTTCACGTCCACCGCGCTATCGGCAATTTCCACCGCTTTCGGCGCAGCGGCAACGATCTTCAGCTCGCCCGTCTGCTGCGGATGCCTGAAGTCCGCCACGATCTTGTCGAACACCGCCACGCCGGCTTCGCTTTTCACGTAGACCTTGTGTACCGCATTGCCCTGCGCATCGAAGAATTGCAGGCTGCGGCTGATCGTGCCATCGCGCCCGGACTGCACCACCGCGAATGCATGCTTCCAGTTCGCGAAATGGAAGCGCATGTCGATTTCACCGCCCAGGTATCCGCCGGCAACGGCGCGGAGGCGTTCCTTGTCGCTGAACGATTCCGGCTTGGCCTTGGTCGCCACGCCGGTGCGTTCCAGCACGCCGTTCTCGTTGCGGGTCAAGGCCAGCACCGTGCCCAGGTCCAATGCGCGGATCATGATGTCGTTCACCGCGTAATCGGCGTCGGACAGTCGCGTCACCGTCTTGCCAATGCCGGTCGCCAGCAACTCCGCTTCCGAGGTGCCGAGCGTGCGCGCCGCGTCGCGGATTTGCAGCTTGGGCTGCTCGGCGCGAAGCGCGTTCCAACGGTCAGCCAGCGAGGGCGCTGGTGAAGCTGCGCTCACGGTACCGGCAGCGATTGCAATCAGGCCGGCCAGCGCCAGCACTGCGTAGATCTTTTTCGTCTTCATATTCTTCCCCTTTGTCAGTACCTCAGTTTGAAATTGACGGCCACGTGACGTCCCGGGCGCGCTTGGCGTTCGATCTCGGCCTGTGTGGCTGCCGTGGTGCCGGCGGCCAGGGTGCGCACGGCGGCGTAATCCCAGTACTTTTTGTCGCCCAGGTTGTAGATGCCTGCGTTCAGCTCGGCGTGCTTGCCAAACTTCCAGTAGCCGGCCAGGTCGACCACGGTGGCCGCAGGGACAACGAAATATGCTGCCGGCTGCGACTGCGCCGCTGCCACTTCCGGTTCCGCCTGTTTGCTGCGCGTGTGGAACGCTGTCAGCGATGCACCGCCGCGCTTTTGCGGGTCGTCCCAGGCCAGGCTCGCAGTCGTCTTGTACGGCTGGATGGAGTTCATGCCAGCCTTCTTCCCGGTGCGTTGGTTCTCCAGCGTGCCGCGCGAGGCTCCTGCTGCCAGCGAAGCGCTGAAGCCTTGCAGGCTCTGCGCCAGCTTGCCCAGGTCCGCCACCGCTGAAAATTCGCCGCCCCAACTGCGGGCTTTGCCGATGTTCTCCGGCCGGAACAAGCCGAAGGTGATGGTCGGGAAATTAACCGGGTCGGCCGGCTGCGCCACATATTCGATGAAGTCCTTGTAGCGGTTGTAGAAGCTCGATGCACTCACCATCAGCCAACGTGAGGCCTGGCCGCGCAAGCCCAGCTCGAAGGCATTGCTGCTTTCCTTGCCCAGGTTCGGGTTGCCCAGCGTTGCGTAGCCGTTGCCGGCGCCGGTGTAGCTGAAGGAGTCGTAGGTACCGGTGCGTTCGGCTGCAGTTGGCATGCGGTAGCCGCGCGTGAACTTGCCGTAAACGTCGACATCCGGCGATACCGCCACCGTCAGGCCGAGGCTGGGCGACAGGTAGCTGTCGCTGTCATCCCTGATCTCCTTAGCGGCGCCAGGCACGGCGATCACATAGTTCTGCAGGTTCTTCGGCTCCAGCTTGCGGTATTCGGCGCGCAAGCCCGGTGCCAGCGTGGCGCGCAGGCCGGCCAGCGGGAACACCAGCTCGCCGCGCACGAAGGCGGACAGCTTGAGCGTGTCCACATCCGCCATGCGGTTCTTGCTGGTGACCTGGTGCGCGCCGGTGGCCAGCACGGTGCGGTCTTCCCGCCACGGGCGGCGCGATTCCTGGTCTTCCACCGTTGCGCCAAACGCGATGCTGCTGGTGTCGAACTGGCGCGTTACGCTGGATGCCAGGCCCTTGCTCTTGTTGAGGAATGCGGTGTCGATGCTGCGCGCGTAACGCTGCGGGCCAACCACATAGGCGGCATTAGTATGGTCTTCCACGCGGGCGTCCTGAACGTATGCGCGGCTCTCCACCAGCCATTGGCCGGCTGCCAGTTCATGCTCCACGCTGACGCGGTTGCGGCGCGTGCGCGACGATTGCATGGCGCCTTGCGGGTAGGACGTGCCCAGCTTGTTGTCGAATTCGCGCTCGTGCTCGGAGCGGAAACCGTCGAAGGTGAAGCCCAGCTTCTGCCCCGGCGCCAGGCGCCACGCCAGCTTGGCCAGCAGCGCGTCGGAACTCCAGTCGTCCGGATTGGGCGGCACGCTGCCTTTGCTCTCGGTCTGTTCGCCGCTGCGATGCACGGCCACGGCAAGCGCCTGCAAGCTGCCGAATTGCGCCGCGCCGGTCAGCGCGTTGAGCTTTGCACTATTGGCGCCTTGGTAGCCCGCCTTGTATTCGCCGTACACCGGCCGTTCGGCACTGACGTAGTCCGAAGGCGCCCTGGTCACGAACGACACCTTGCCACCCAAGCCCCCACTGCCGCCATCGGCCGCCATGCTGCCCGTGCCAATGCGTACTTCGCGGAAGGTCTCCGGATCGAAATAATCGCGGCCAACGCCAAAGCTGTTCAGCGTCGAGCTGTCAGGCCGAGGGGCAGCATCCGGCAATGAGATGCCGTCGAGGTCGAGGCCAATGCGGTTGCCTTCCACGCCGCGGATATTGAAGCCGGTATTGCCCGCGCCATCCCAGATGTTCGCGCCGCCGCTCAAGGCAGCCGGCACGGACACCAGCGTTTCATAACGGGCGATTTGCGACATGTCGGTGACGCCGCGCTTATCCAGTTCGCGCGAGTTGATAGTCTTGGTTTCTTCAGGCTTGGCGGTGACGAGGATTTCGCCGAGGCGGGTCGCCTCCTGGGCATGGGCGTGTGCGCCCAAGGCAGCAGCCAGCAACAGCGCAAGGCGCTGCGGCCGCAATACGGATGCAGTCATGATGGTCCAGTCGAGAGTCAGTCAAATGCTGGCTCAAGGCTGGCACGGAGAATACCATTCTAATGCGAACAATTCTCATTCGCAAGCACTCAGGCCCTGCCCGGGCCAGTTAATTTGGAGTATCCTGAGCGCCTTCCGAATTTGCCCAGGATTCACATGCTGCCTACCCGTTTTTCGACTGCAGTCCTTGCCGCCAGCCTGCTGGCCTCCCCGCTCGCATTCACTTCGGCCCAGGCAGCTCCGGCCGCCAAGCAGCAGGCCAGCCAGGCCAGCCGCCAACTGGCCCAACTTGCCAATGACTTCCACGTCGCCCGCGCCCATTTCGACCCGCTGCTGTTTGCGACCGCAAATGGCGACCCGCGCTATAACGACCAGATCGGCATGGCCATCTCGCCGTCGGTGCGTGCAAAACAGTTCGCCACCTACCGCCAGATGCAGAAGCGCCTCGCGAAGATCCCGCGCGCACAGCTAGCCGCACAGGACCAGATGACGCTCGACCTGCTGGCCTATGAACTCGACGCGGCACTGGCGCTGGCGCCTTTCCCTGAACACCTGCTGCCGCTCAATCACTTCGACAATATCCCGAGCACCCTGGCGAACTACGCCGGCGGTACCGGTTCGCAGCCGCTGGGCACCGTCAAGCAATACCAGGACTACCTGAGCCGCCTACGCCAACTGGCGCCTTGGATCGACCAGGCCATCGCCAATATGCGCGAAGGCATCAAGCAAGGCATTGTGCAGCCTAAGCCGATCACACAAGCGATGCTGCCGCAGATGGCCGCCCTGCGCAGTGCCACCGCTGAAGCCAGCGTCTACTACTCGCCTGTCAAACGCATGCCGGCGACCTTCAGCGACGCCGACAAGCAGCGCCTGACTCGCGACTACCTGGCCGCAGTGGATAAACTCAATCCTGCGCTGGAGCGCCTGGTCAAATTCCTGGAATCCGAATACCTGCCGGCCAGCCGCGACAGCACCGGTTGGAGCGCCCTGCCAAACGGTGCCGCATGGTACAAGGCCCGCATCAACGACAGCACCACCCTCCCGCTCGCGCCGCAGGAAGTGCACGACCTTGGCCTGAAAGAAGTGGCCCGCATCAGCACACAAATGCAAACCCTGATGGGCAAGCTGGGTTACGACGGACCGGCGCAAGCCTTCCCGCAGTGGGTGCGCGATCAGAAGCAGTTCAAGCCTTTCACCACCGAAGCGGAGGTGCTGGCCGAGTACCGCCGCATCTACGAGATCGTGCAGGCCAAGCTCCCCGACTATTTCACCCTGGTGCCGAAATCGAAACTGGTGGTGGACCTGGAACCTGAACTGACCCGCGCCACTGCCTCCGACCATTACACCCCACCGGCGGCCGACGGCTCCCACCCGGGCGTGTTCTGGGCCGTGGTCAACGATCCGAAAGACTACAGCCGCACCGGCATGGCGAGCCTGCTGCTGCACGAAGGCGTGCCCGGGCACCACTTCCACGCCGCGCTGCTGAAGGAAATGCCGCTGCCGGACTTCCGCATGTTCAGCACAGAGAACCAGAACAACGCTGCTTACACCGAAGGCTGGGCGTTGTATGCGGAAACCCTGGGCAAGGACTTCGGCCTGTACGAAGACCCGGTCTGGTACTACGGCCACCTGAACGCGGAAATGCTGCGCGCCGTACGCCTGGTGGTCGACACCGGCATGCATTCGCTGGGCTGGAGCCGCGAAAAGGCCATCGCCTACATGGTGGAGAAACAGGGCGTATCCGAAGCGCGCGCCAAGAACCAGATTGAACGCTACATGGTGTGGCCGGCGCAGGCATTGAGCTATAAGATCGGCTCCCTGAAGATCCTGGAACTCCGCGACAAGGCGCAGCGCGAGTTAGGCAGCAAGTTCAGCTACCCTGCCTTCCACGCAGTCGTTCTGGGCGATGGCACTTTGCCGCTGCCGCTGCTGGAAGCACGCGTCAACGCCTGGATCGACAGGGCGAATCATTGAGTAAGTTGACGCTATGAAGACTGCAACTATCGCCGCAAGTGTCGCTTGCACCCTCATTATCCTGGGCATAAATTCGTCCTGTCTGGCCCAGGAAAGCAGGGCCGAGTACACAATCAGGGAAGACGAAGCACAGGTTGGCTCGCATATCAGGCGGAACAGGATTGAGATGAGGGAGGTTGCACTCAATCTACCGTATGAAAAGCTCAGTGAACGCGACCGGGCGAACCTTCACAGCTGGTGGGAGTCGATTCCTGACGGCGACGAGCCGCCATTTCCACTCAAAGGACTGAAACCGGTTTTTGACGGGATGCTAAAGGCGCAGAACGAGTTTATGGTTGAGGGCGAGCTTACTTTAATTGCGACCATCGACACCAAGGGAGAAGTGGAGCAGGTAAAAGCGATTGGCTCCCCCTCCCCACAAATGACGCTGTTTGCAGCTTCGCTTGTCGGCATGACGAAATTTAAGCCGGCAATCTGCTCCGGGAAGCCGTGCAAGATGGACTTCCCTTTCTCCTTCGATTTTAAAGTCGGGTTCTGAGGCGTTAAGGTTTGGATTCGGCGGGGGCCGGCCTGGCCTGGTCCTTGCCGAGGATTTGAACGTAGATTTCGTTCTGCTTGATCATACTGAGCTCAAAGCGCGCCCGCTCTTCGACGGCGCCGGTGCCGTCTTTCAGGTCGTTCACTTCGGAAGCCAGCTTGGCATTACGCTGGCGCAGGCCTTCATTCTTTTCCTGCGCAGCCGCGACCTCTTTCTCCAGCTCCGCCACACGCAGCCAGCCCCCCTTCCCCAGCCAAAGCGGGTATTGGATCAAGAGCAGCAACAGGGCGAGGGCAACAGAAATCAGGCGCATTGGGTCAAAACTAAACCGGCCGGGAAGACCCGGCCGGTGGGTACTAAATTACTTCAGATTATAGAACGCATCGCGGCCTGGGTAGGAAGCGATATCGCCGAGGTCTTCTTCAATGCGCAGCAGCTGATTGTACTTGGCCATGCGGTCCGAACGGGACATGGAGCCAGTCTTGATCTGCAGCGCGTTGGTGCCAACGGCGATGTCGGCGATGGTCGAATCTTCGGTTTCGCCGGAACGGTGCGAGATCACGGCGGTGTAGCCGGCGCGCTTGGCCATTTCGATGGCAGCGAAGGTCTCGGTCAGGGTGCCGATCTGGTTGATCTTGATCAGGATCGAGTTGGCGATGTCCTTCTGGATGCCTTCTTTCAGGATCCTGGTGTTGGTGACGAACAGGTCGTCGCCTACCAGCTGCACTTTCTTGCCCAGGGCGGCGGTCAGGTGCGCCCAGCCGGCCCAGTCGCCTTCGTGCATCGCGTCTTCGATCGAGATGATCGGGTACTTGTCGCACCAGGTGGCCAGCAGGTTGGTGAACTCTTCAGCCGACAGCACCATGCCTTCGCCTTCCAGGTGGTATTTGCCGTCCTTGTAGAACTCGGAAGCAGCGCAATCCAGGCCGATGGCGATCTGGGTGCCTGGCTCGTAGCCGGCTTCTTCGATTGCTTGCATGATCAGCTTGATCGCGTCTTCATGCGAAGCCAGCGAAGGAGCGAAGCCGCCTTCGTCGCCCACGGCGGTGTTCATGCCCTTCTTGTGCAGGATCTTCTTCAGGGTGTGGAACACTTCGGCGCCGTAACGCACGGCTTCCTTGAAGGATGGAGCGCCAACCGGGATGATCATGAATTCCTGGATGTCCAGGTTGTTGTCGGCGTGCGCGCCGCCGTTGATCACGTTCATCATCGGCACTGGCATCTGCATCGCGCCGGAGCCGCCGAAGTAGCGGTACAGCGGCAGGCCGGCTTCTTCAGCGGCGGCTTTGGCCACAGCCATCGAGACGGCCAGCATGGCGTTGGCGCCCAGGCGGGACTTGTTCTCGGTGCCGTCCAGTTCGATCAGGGTGCGGTCCAGGAAAGCCTGTTCATTGGCGTCCAGGCCCATGATGGCTTCCGAGATTTCGGTATTGATGTTTTCGCAGGCTTTCAGCACGCCCTTGCCGAAGTAGCGCTTGGCATCGCCGTCGCGCAGTTCGATCGCTTCGCGCGAACCGGTGGATGCGCCGGACGGCACTGCAGCACGGCCCATGACGCCGGATTCCAGCAGGACGTCGCATTCCACGGTCGGATTGCCGCGCGAATCGATTACTTCGCGGCCGATGATGTCAACGATTGCACTCATGTGTTTTCTCCAAAGTTAAAGCAAATATCTGGGGCAAAATTGTTGCAAGAATAACAGACGGGGCCAAAAAAAGGCCGCAAATAAAGCGGCCCTTTTGGATAAGACTTAGTTGAAGTTGGTCTCGAGGAAACCAGCCTTCTTGGTGACGCGATCCAGTTCGATCAGAACGGACAGCAGTTCTTTCATGCGGCCGAGCGGCACGGCATTTGGGCCGTCCGACAGCGCTTGTGCTGGAACCGGGTGGGTTTCCATGAACAGGCCGGCTACGCCCACGGCCACGGCAGCGCGCGACAGCACAGGCACCATGTCGCGCATGCCGCCCGACGAGCCGCCCTGGCCGCCCGGCAGCTGCACCGAGTGGGTTGCGTCGAACACCACCGGTGCGCCAGTTTCGCGCATGATGGCCAGCGAACGCATGTCCGACACCAGGTTGTTGTAGCCGAAGGAAGCGCCACGCTCGCAAGCCATGAAGTTGTCTTCATTCAGGCCCTTGGCCTTGGCAGCAGCACGCGCCTTGTCGATCACGTTCTTCATTTCGTGCGGCGACAGGAACTGGCCCTTCTTGATGTTCACCGGCAGGCCGGATTCGGCGCAGGCGGTGATGAAGTCGGTCTGGCGGCACAGGAAGGCCGGGGTCTGGATCACGTCGACCACGGACGACACGGCAGCGATTTCTTCCACGGTGTGCACGTCAGTCAGGACCGGAACCTGCAGCTCGCGCTTCACGTCGCCCAGGATTTCCAGGCCCTTTTCCATGCCCGGACCGCGGTAGGAAGTACCGGAGGTACGGTTGGCCTTGTCGAAGGACGACTTGTAGATGAATGGGATGCCCAGTTCAGCGGTCATTTCCTTCAGCGCGCCGGCGGTATCGAACGCCATCTGGCGCGACTCGATCACACAGGTGCCCGCGATCAGGAAGAACGGTTTGTCCAGGCCTACATCAAATCCACACAGCTTCATGCGACATTCTCCTTGGTTTCGACTGCCTTCAGGGCTGGCTTGCCTGCTGCCGCTTTATGCGCCAGGGCTGCCTTGATGAAGGAGGTGAACAGCGGATGGCCGTCACGCGGAGTCGATTTGAATTCAGGGTGGTACTGCACGCCCATATACCATGGGTGGGCGTTCGGGCCGGTGCGCGGCAGTTCCATGATCTCGCACAGGTTCTCGTTCGGGGTGCGCGCTGCCACCACCAGGCCGGCTTCTTCCACGCGGGCCAGGTAATGGTTGTTCGCTTCGTAGCGGTGGCGGTGGCGCTCAGTCACCACGCTGCCGTAGATCTCGGAGGCCAGCGTGCCCGGCTTCACTTCGCAGGTCTGCGCGCCCAGGCGCATGGTGCCGCCCAGGTCGGAGTTGGCGTCGCGCTTCTCGATCTTGCCGTCTTCGTTCTGCCATTCGTCGATCAGGGCCACCAGCGGCTGCTCGGTGTCCGGTTCGAATTCGGTCGAGTTGGCCTTGGTGAAGCCGGCCATGTGGCGCGCGTATTCGATCAGCGCAACCTGCATGCCGAGGCAGATGCCCAGGTAAGGCACCTTGGATTCACGGGCGAATTGCGCCGCCTTGATCTTGCCTTCCACGCCGCGCTTGCCGAAGCCGCCCGGCACCAGGATCGCGTCGAACTTGGCCAGTTCGGCAGTGCCCTTGGTCTCGATCTCCTCGGAGTCGATGTACTCGATGTTCACGCGCGACTCGGTGTGCAGGCCGGCGTGGCGCAGCGCTTCGGTCAGCGACTTGTAGGATTCGGTCAGTTCGACGTACTTGCCGACCATGCCGATCGACACTTCCGCTTTCGGGTTTTCCAGGTTGTGGATCAGCTTTGCCCACATCGACAGGTCGGCCGGTGCCGGGTTCAGGTCCAGCGCTTCGCAGATGATCGCGTCCAGGCCCTGGTCGTGCAGCATCTGCGGCACTTTGTAGATGGTGTCCACGTCCCATACCGAGATCACGGCGCGCTCTTCGATGTTCGAGAACAGCGAGATCTTCGCCACTTCGTCTTCCGGGATCTTGCGGTCGGCACGGCACAGCAGCGCATTCGGGGAAATACCGATTTCGCGCAGCTTCTGTACCGAGTGCTGGGTAGGCTTGGTTTTCAGTTCGCCAGCCGATGCGATGTACGGCACCAGGGTCAGGTGAACGAAAGCGGAATTCTTGCGGCCGGCGCGCAGCGACAGCTGGCGAGCGGCCTCCAGGAATGGCAGCGATTCGATATCGCCCACCGTGCCGCCGATTTCGCACAGGGCGACATCGTAGCCTTCCGCGCCACGGCGGATGTAATCCTGGATTTCATTGGTGATGTGCGGGATCACCTGCACGGTCTTGCCCAGGTATTCGCCGCGGCGCTCCTTGCGGATCACGGATTCGTAAATCTGGCCGGTGGTGAAGTTGTTCACCTTGCGCATGCGGGTGGAAATGAAACGCTCGTAGTGACCGAGGTCCAGGTCAGTCTCAGCACCATCATCGGTAACGAAAACTTCACCGTGCTGCATTGGGCTCATGGTGCCTGGGTCCACGTTGATGTACGGGTCCAGCTTGAGCATGGTGACTTTGAGGCCACGCGATTCGAGGATCGCGGCGAGGGAGGCGGCGGCAATCCCTTTACCAAGGGACGACACAACGCCACCAGTGACGAAGACAAATTTGGTCATTGCGAGATCGGCGCCGGAGAGGCGCGCAGCGGGAAATTGAAATTATAGCTCATTTTGGAAGCAAATGCGTGCGCCACCGAACAGACCCCTGCCCCGCCAAGCAGCAACAATGACTTTATTTCAACAGGAGGCCACCATGAGTCTGGATCGCGACGAATATGGCAACTATGTCGACACTGGCCACCAGGGCCCTGGTCCCCGCCTGATGGGCGCGGACACCCTGATCGGCGACCATGTCCATAACCTGCAGAATGAACATCTGGGCACGGTCAAGGAAATCATGCTCGACATGCAAACCGGGCATATCGCCTATGTGGTGATGGCGTCCGGCGGCGTGCTGGGCATCGGCGAAAAGCTGTTTGCGGTGCCGTTCGAGGCGCTGTCCCTCGATACCTCCAACCACCGCATGACATTGAATATCGAGAAGGAGCGCATCGAACAGGCGCCCGGCTTCGATAAAAACCACTGGCCGGATATGGCCAACCAGACCTGGGCCACGGAACTGCACAACTTCTACGGCACCAGCAGCTCAACCAGCGGCCCAAGCCACCTGGACCAGAGCTCACGCTGATGCCCTGCCCGCGCCCTGGCCGCTTGCCGAAGCGGCCAGGCCTACTTGCGTCCCTTTATGCCATCGCCATTTCGGCGGCTGCGCGCGCGTGAATGGATGTCGTGTCGAACAGCGGCACCACTGCATCGCCCTGCCCTACCAACAACGAAATCTCCGTGCAGCCGAGGATAATCGCCTGCGCTCCCTGCGCTACCAGGCCGGCCATGATGCGGCGGAACTGAACACGTGACTGCGGCATGATCTTGCCCATGCATAGCTCTGCATAAATGATCCGGTGCACGACCTCCCGGCCTTCCGCAGTCGGGATGTGCACCGCAAGACCGTGCCGCTCACGCAAGCGGTCGCGATAAAAGTCCTGCTCCATGGTGAACCGCGTGCCAAGCAAACCCACGCTGGAATACCCCGCGCGCCGGATCTCGAGCGCCGTTGGATCCGCAATATGAATGAGGGGGATGCTGACAGCGGCCTCAATCTCCGGGGCTATTTTATGCATGGTATTGGTACACAGGACCAGCAAGTCCGCGCCGGCCATTTCGAGCGAACGCGCCGCATTCGCAAGCAAAGCACCTGCCGCATGCCATTCTCCGTCTCGCTGGAGCCGCTCGATCTCGTGGAAGTCCACGCTATACAGGATGAGTTTTGCGGAATGGAAGCCGCCCAAGTGCTCCTTGACCGTTTCGTTGATCTGGCGGTAGTACGGGATGGTGGATTCCCAGCTCATGCCGCCGATAAGTCCAAGTGTTTTCATCATTAAGTCCACATAGGAAGGATTGAAGCAACGAGCAGCAAGGCCAGCGTGGCGTTAAGTGCATGCCATTGCAGGGCAGTTCGCAGCCATTGGCTAAGCAGGACACCCGCCACGCACCAGACCGAAAGCGAGAGCGCCGACGCCACGCCGAAAGCTGCGCCAAGTAATGCCGCAAACTGGAGAGGATGCGCTGCCAGCGCTGCGTAGGATGCTGCAGCACCGGCACACATGGCCCAGGCTTTGGGATTCATCCAGAGCAGCCCTACTCCGCTCGAAAATCCAGGCGGGCTGGCCACTTCAGTTTGCGCCTTGGGTGGCCCTCCGCTGCCAATTTTCCACGCCAGCCAAAGCATGTAAGCACTTCCCGCAACCTTCAGTGCCAGCTGCAATGACGGTGCAGCCATCAGCAGGCTCGATAAGCCGGCCGCAGCAAAGGCTGCCAGGGTTGACAGCCCTGCGCTGATGCCTATCAACAGGGGAAAGGAACGTCGAAATCCAAATTGCGCACCCGTTGCCGCAGCCAGGGTGGTCGCGCCTCCCGGCGTGATGGTGGATGCTAGGACAAACAAGACGAGAGGTGCGATTGCTGAAGACATAGTTTGGCGAGGACGGTTTGTTTAGCTTGGGCTAGAATAAATTCCTATGGCGCCCACCTCTATCAGGAAATTTCAGTCGAATCGCGATCCGGTCAAGATGGAATTCGGCTGGGCAAACGTCGAGCTTTTCCCCTCCACGCCATATTCAGTCTGCGATGCGTCGCAGTTGTGCATACTGGGCCTTGCATTTGAACGGCAACGGGGCGTGCATGCCATTGCCAGCGACCGGCGCGGGGATTTCGACGCCTGGCCCGGCGACCTGGCCTTAACCTCACCAGACGTCAATATCTTTTCCGAATCCGCCAATGGAGGCGAATACCTGGCTGTGCGCACCGCGCCGCAAGACGGTCCATTGACGCCGCCGCGTACTGTATTTCGCGGTGATCGGCGCGCCGTCGATCTCGGCACACGCTTGCGCCGCCTGTTGCTGGCGCCACAGCCGGCCCCTGGACTGATCGAGGAGCAGCTTGCCTTGTTCCTGGAACGTGGCTTTGCACTGCTAAAGCAGGCGCCGCAAGCCCACAGTAGTTACGAGCTTGACCGGCATGCCCATGCGCGCGTGCTGGAATTCATTGAATACGCGATTGACAGCCAGATCGACCTCGATCAGCTGGCGCAACTTGCCGGCATGTCGCCGCTGCGTTTCTTGCGCAGTTTTTCCAGTGCAGTGGGTGCCACGCCGCATGCCTACATTACCGAGCGTCGATTGCAACGCGCACGCGCATTATTGCGTTCGACCAGCGAGCCGATTGCATCCATTGCATTGGATTGCGGTTTCTCGCATCAGTCCCACCTTGGCTCCGTTTTCAAGGCAAAGCTGGGCGTGAGTCCGCACCAGTACCGAGTTCTTTGCGGCCGCGCGTCTTAAAGATCGAGCCGCATCGGGATAAAACGGATCCCGTGCATTTCCGCCAGCGGACCTGTCGGCGCGAAGCCGAGGTGGCGGTACATGGCCTCGGCGAAAGTTGATGAGTTCACCGTAAAACTACCCGGGTTGCCGCGCGCCAGTGCCGCGTCGCGCGCCACCTCCCACAGCCGCTTGCCCAAGCCTTGTCCGTGCCACGGCGATCCCACGTAAAGGCTGAACAGGTGGGTGTTGTCGCGCACCGCGACCACTCCAGCCAGCGCCTCGCCGTCGAAGGCCAACTGGTAGCAATACTTCTCGTCTTGCAGGTTACGGCGGATGATATCGGGCGACAGCGATACCAGGAATTCTTCCGCCCCACTGCCATCCGGTTTGATGGTGAGGTAAGGCTGCAGCGACAGGATCAGCCCACTGATCGCGGACGCGTCTTCCGCGTCCGCTGGGCGCAATTCAAACTTCTGGGACAATATTTTCACCTTCAATCAGAACATAGTGTTGGCCGTCGAATTTGTAACGAGCCATCCCGCGCAACTCCTTGCGCACGCGCGGCGCGCTGGCGGCTGCGTCCTCAGCCCTGCTTTCCTCATGGCCGGTAAAGCGCAGCACCAGGTCATCATAACCCGCGCCTTCGCGCTTCTCGAAGGTCCATTTCCCTTCCACAGATGTGCAGGAGCGATTCTCGCCGCAAATGCCTTCATCGGTCGAGAACAGCGGCAGGCCCTGGGTCAAGTCGTGCATGGTGCGTTCCGTCAGGTCGAACACGGAAAGGTAGCTGATCGTCTGGCCTTGCCAGGTGCCGCCATGCTGGACGGTGAATCCCGGTTTGCCATTGCCCAATGAGACCCAATCCACTGTGCCAAACTGCCCGAACGAGCCAAGAGAGGCAATGTTTTCCTGGCGACTGTCGATCTCCCATCTACCCGCTTCACGGTGCATCACATACACATTCAGCAGGCCTGGCGTGGCGTGCGCAGACATTGCTTCACCGTGTTCATCCGCCGGTTGGGCATTGGCGACCAGCGCCATGCGGCCATCGGGCAATTCGTGCATCGCAACCGGTTCCAGGCGGTAGGAACCGGTCACATCACGCTGCTCCACGTCAGGCAGGTCGACCAGCAGGTAATCGTCTCCGCCTTCCGAATCGTAGGCAGCACGCAGCAATTCCATCATGCGCGCAGTTTTCGATCCGACCGCATTCTTTGTCTCGGCCACCGCAGCCGGTGCGGGAACAGCCTTGTCATGGGCCGGTGGGGCTTCTTTCTTCCCACAGGCCACGAACATCAATGCTGCGGCAAGGAGCAAGGTGGTTTTTCGTTGTTCCATGCTCATGGACTGGGAACTGGATTTTCGCCGCTGGCCAAGACATACTCCCCATCGCGGAAAGTATAGCGCGCTGCATTGCTCACGACGGCCCGGCTGCGGACGACCGTTTCCGCTGAATCTTCGGGGCGCGATTCGTTATATCCCGTGAAGTCAAACACCAGGTCATCGTAGGCTTGCTGCGCCTTGCGCTCGAGACGCCATTTACCTTTGACGTTCCAGCAACGATGCCGGCGTTCATCGCAATCGCCCTCGTTATCGGAGCTGGTGGGTCCGACCTTCGTTACCAGGTCGCGCAGTTGCGGATCGCCCAGGTCAAACAAGGCCAAAAAACCGACGGTGTTGCCTTGCCACGTTCCGCCCCACTCGATCGAAAAACCCGGCCGCCCCTCGCCCAGTTCGACCCAGTCAACCCTGCCGAGATTGCCCCAAGTACCCATGGCAGCGACGTTCTCAAAGCGACGCTCCACCTTCCATTTATCGCCCTGTTTTTGCAGAACGTAGGCATTTAAAAACCCGGGCTGGCCGTGGCCCGGATTATCGTCATTCGCATAGTTGGCGTTTGCGACCAGGGCCACACGACCCGGTCCGATTTCGTGCATATCGAGCGGCGTGATGCGGTAGCGGCCCTTTTCGCTGCGGTCGTCGAGATCAGGCAGCTCAGTAATGACCGGCCCTTTGAGAGGGGTGCCGTAGACGGCATGCAGCAGTTCCAGCATGCGAAGATCATCCGGATCCTGCGGTGCGCTGTCCGCTGCGGCGACTGCCGGGACGGCAGCTGGCGTTTTGACTTGTACGACTGGCGAAGGCGGTGCTTCTTTGCTGCGTTGGCAAGCAGTCGTTAAGACCGCCATGGCGAGCGGCATCGCCATTTTCTTCACAGTTATTTTCATGCCGGCATGTTAGCACCGCCAACCTGCACACATTATCAACAAAACTCACTGGCGCCAGTCTCCGGCAGCAGCAGGCTATTGGAAGTCGCGGCTGGCGGTGGGCAGGCGGCCAAGCAGGTGGGACAGGTCGACCAGCCGGCGGGCGACCAGGTGGCGCACGATGCCTTCCTGCTGCCACACGCCGTACACGCCAAGCAGCGAAGAGCCCAGCACTTCGCGCCGGTATTGCTCCACCAGGTCAGGCCAGACGATCACGTTGACGTAGCCGGTTTCGTCTTCGATGGTGACGAACAGCACGCCCTTCGCGGTGCCGGGCCGCTGGCGGCCGGTGACGATGCCGGCGCCGCGCGCCAGCTGGTTGTTGCTGAAGGTGTTCAGCACCTCGGCCGGCAGGAAGCGCTTGGCCAGCAGCGCGGGCCGCAGCAGCGCCAACGGATGGCGTCCCAGCGTCAAACCCTGCGCGCGGTAGTCGCCCAGGATTTCCTCTCCTTCGGTCGGCGGCACCAGTTGCGGCGCCACTTCCTCCACTTCGGTCGGGCGCAGCAAGTCCTTGTCCGGCACTGCGCCTGCCGCATCCCACAGCGCCTGGCGGCGGTTGCCGGCCAGCGAACGCAGGGCATTGCCGCCCGCCAGCACCTGCAGGTCATGGCGATTGAGGTCGGCGCGGCGCGCCAGTTCCGTGACGCTGGCAAATGGCCTGATCGCGCGCGTTTCCTCAATACGCTGCGCGGCCTCGGAACGCATGCCGCGCAGCAGCGCCATGCCGAGCCGCACCGCGGGCTGGGCCTCGCCTTCGCGCTCCTCCAGCGACGATTCCCAGCCGCTGCACGTGATGTCGACCGGCCGCACCTCGATGCCATGCCGCTTCGCATCCTGCACCAGCTGCGATGGCGAATAAAAGCCCATCGGCTGGCTATTGAGCAGCGCGCACAGGAAGGCCGCTGGCTCGTGGCATTTGATCCATGAGCTCACGTAGGTCAGCCAGGCGAAGCTGGCCGCGTGCGATTCGGGGAAGCCGTATTCGCCGAAGCCCTGGATCTGCAGGCAGATCTGCTGCGCAAAGGCTTCATCGTAGCCGCGATCCACCATGCCGGTGACAATGCGGTCCTGGTATTTTTCCAGCCCGCCCTTGCGCTTCCATGCCGCCATCGAACGGCGCAACTGGTCCGCCTCGCCCGGCGTGAAGCCGGCGGCATCGATCACCACCTGCATCACCTGCTCCTGGAAAATCGGCACGCCCAGCGTGCGGCCCAGCGCTTTTTCCAGCCCCGGTGGGTAGTCAACCGGCACCTTGCCCATGCGCCGCTGCAGGTAGGGGTGCACCATGCCCCCCTGTATCGGGCCAGGCCGCACGATCGCCACTTCGATCACCAGGTCGTAGAACACTTGCGGCTTGAGGCGCGGCAGCATGCTCATTTGCGCCCGCGATTCGATCTGGAACACGCCGATGGTGTCGGCCTGGCAGATCATCTCGTAGGTGGCACGGTCTTCGCGCGGCACGTCCTGCATGGTGAACACTTCGCCGCGGCGTGCGCTGACCAGGTCGAAGGCGCGGCGCAGCGCGGACAGCATGCCCAGCGCCAGCACGTCCACCTTCAGCAAACCCAATTCTTCCAGGTCGTCCTTGTCCCACTGGATCACGCTGCGCTCTTCCATCGCCGCGTTCTCGATCGGCACCAGGCGCGACAGCTTGTCCTGCGAGATGACAAAGCCGCCAACGTGCTGCGACAAGTGGCGCGGGAAGCTGAGGAATTGCAGCACCAGTTGGGCCCATTGGTGCGCCACCGGCGATTCCGGGTCCAGCCCGCATTCGGCAAAACGCTCCATCAGCTCGTGCTTGCGGTCGAACCAGCGGTGCGATTTGGCGACTTTCTCGACGATCTCCAGGTCCACCCCGAGCGCCTTGCCGCTGTCGCGCAGGGCGCTCTTGGTGCGATAGCAGATCACTGTCGCTGCCAGTGCCGTACGGTGGCGGCCATATTTGCGGTAGATGTACTGGATCACTTCCTCACGGCGCTGGTGCTCGAAATCGACGTCGATGTCGGGCGGCTCATCGCGCTCGATCGACATGAAGCGCCCTACCACGCTATTACCCAGCGCAGGATCGACTTCGGTAACGCCAAGACAGTAGCAAACGGCCGAATTGGCTGCCGAGCCCCGCCCCTGGCACAGGATCTGCTGCGAGCGCGCATAGCGCACGATGTCGTACACAGTCAGGAAGAAGTACTCGTACTTCAGCTGGGCGGCCAGCGCCAGCTCTTCCTCGATCTGGTTCTGCACATTGGCCGGCACGCCTGCCGGATAGCGGTGGTGGGCGCCGATATAGGTTTCCTGCCGCAGGAAACTGGATGGCGTGTGGCCCGGCGGGATCAGCTCGTTCGGGTATTCGTAGCGCAGCTCTTCCAGCGAGAACTTGCACCGGTCGGCAATGCGCACGGTCTCTTCCAGCGCTTGCGGCGAGTAGACATTGGCCAGCCGCAAGCGCGAGCGCAGATGCTGTTCAGCGTTCTGCCCCAGTTCATAGCCGCATTCGCTGACCGGCTTGCCGAGCCGCACCGCGGTCAATGTGTCGTGCAGCGGCTTGCGGGAGCGCACGTGCATGCAGACGTGGCCGGCCGCCACCATCGGCATGGCGTGCTGCAGCGCGACCTCCTCGATCGCCGCGCCATGCGCCTCGTCGAAGGCGCGGCCCAGCATGGTCATGGCAAGCCAGGTGCGTTCGCCAAAGGTGGCTGCCATCCACGAAGCCTGATGGTGCAGGCGCTCCACCTCGGCCGGATATTCCGGCAACAGCAGGAGCAGGCAATCCGGCAGGCCACGCAAATGTTCGCGCTCGGGCGGCGGATTGGCGAAATCGTCCGGATGCAGCTCGTAACTGCCCTTGTCGGCACGCATGCGGCCGAGGGTGATCATTTCCGACAGGTTGCCGTAGCCGTTGCGGTTGGTGGCCAGCGCCAGCAGGGAGAGCGCGCGGCTGCCGTCGGCATGGGTCAATTGGAAGTGGGCGCCGATCAGCAGCTTCAGGCCGGCCCGCTTGGCCTCGCCATGCGCGCGCACCACGCCGGCCAGCGAGCATTCATCGGTGATGGCCAGCGCGCTATAGCCGAGTTTTACCGCGCGCTCCACCAGCTCTTCGGCATGGGAGGCACCGTGCAGGAATGAAAAATTCGTCAGGCAAAACAGCTCCGCATAGGCGGGCAGCCCGGCGCGCGATGACTGTATATCCATACAGTATTCTACACCGCTTCCAGCAAGTCGCGCCACCCTGTTGTATCCTGCGCCGATGGCTATTTACGAACTGAAATGTTTTGGGATCCGGCCCGGCGAAGGCAATGCAGCACTGGTCGTTTTCGACGGCCCGGCCGCCGCCGCGGAACGGCAAGCCTTCGCCAAGGCCGCCAACAAGAGCGCCTGTGTGTTTGTCGACGGCGCGACGCTGGATTACTACTACCCGCATACGCGCTCGCCCCTCTGCCTGCACGCCACGCTGGCTGCCGCCCGCGTGCTGCTGGCCGATTCGCCCGGCCCGCTGACGGTGCGCACCGCCATGCGCGGACAGGATCTGGTGCTGACGCGCAGCGGCAGCACCACCTTCGTCAGCCTCGCGCCCCAGGTCGCGCCGCATGTTGCGCCGCCCGCCGGCCTGGCGCAACGCCTGCTGGCCACGCCCGGCCTGGTCATTCCTTCGGCGCCGCGCATCGCCTCGGTCGGCAGCCCGAAGCTGCTGGTTGAAGTCGCCGACAGCGCCGCCCTGCATGCACTGCGCCCCGACCTGGCTGCGATTGTCGACTGGGGCAAAGCCAACGGCGTGAACGGCATCTACGCCTGGTGCGGCCGCCCGGACGGCGCCTTCGAAGGCCGCAACTTCAACCACCTCGATCCCGCACTCGAAGACAGCGCCACCGGCGTTGCTGCAGGCGCACTCACCGTCCACCTCGGCCACTCCGTCGACCTCTACCAAGGCGCCCACTTGGGGCAGCTCTGCCTTCTGCGTACCATGCTCGATGGCGAGAAAATCCTGATCGGCGGGGCAGCGGAATACGTATGATCCACAGCGCAGAAGTGGTGTAGTTGCAACGTAAACTTGTCATTAGTGAACGCTGCATAAATGTAGTTAAGCTAGAATGTACGACAATTTTTCCTAGGAGCAAAAAATTGTCAAGCCATTCGATCCTGCGTAAAGCCGTCCTGACCGCGCTGTATGGCGCCGGTGCCCTGTCCGCCCTGCCTGTTGCAGCACAAACCCAATCCGCTTCCGGCGACATGACCGTGGTCAACGTGGTGGGTTCGCGCCGCGCGACCAGTTCCCTCACCGACACCGTGGCGCCGGTCGATGTCATTTCCCTGACCAAGGCTTCCGAGCAAGGCGCGCAGTTCGACCTGGCACAGACCCTGACCTTCATCTCTCCATCGTTCAACTCGACCCGCCAGACCGGCGCGGATGGCGCCGACCTGGTGGACTCCGCCGCCCTGCGAGGCCTGAGCTCGGACCAGACCCTGGTGCTGGTGAACGGCAAGCGCCGCCACACATCCTCCCTGGTCAACATCTTCGGCGCGCGCAACCGCGGCGCCACCGGTACCGACATGAACGCCATCCCTGTGATGGCCATCAAGGACGTGCAAGTGCTGCGCGATGGCGCCGCCGCGCAATACGGTTCCGACGCGATTGCCGGCGTGATGGACATCGGACTGAAAAAGAACGTGGGCTGCGAATCGGCAGTGGGCTACGGCCAGTACGGCGCGGGCGACGGCAAGAACTGGCTGGCATCGGCCTACTGCGGCTTCGCCGTCGCTGGCGGCACGGTCGGCATCACCGGCGAATACCTGGACCGCGGCCGCTCCAACCGCGCCGAAGAAGGCAATCCACGCACCATTGGCGACTCCAAGTCCAAGAACAAGACTGTCTACGTGAACGGCGAGATCCCGGCCGGTCCTGGCCGCGTCTACTTCACCGGCGGCGTGCAGCAGCGCGACGCCTCCAGCGGCGCCTGGGCGCGCAACGGCACCGACGACATCCCGACCCGCAACTCCGCCGCCATGTACCCGAACGGCTTCGTCCCGTTCATCAATGGCGACCTGGATGACCGCTACGCCATTTTCGGCTACAAGCAGAAGATCGGCGACTGGAATGCCGACCTGTCGCAAACCTACGGCTACAACCGCCTGAAGTACAACATCAGCAACACGCTGAACGCCTCCATCGCCAACCGCGACCTGCTGAACGGCGGCAAAGGCATCAGCCCTACCAGTTTCGACGCCGGCGGCTTCTCCTTCCAGCAGGCTACCACCAACTTCGACATGAACCGCTACTTCGAAGGCTTGGTCGGCGAAGGCCTGAATGTGGCCTTCGGCGGCGAGTACCGCGCCGAGAAGTACAAGATCTACGCCGGCGAGCCTGGTTCCTACATCGACGCCGACGGCGCCGGCGGCGGCAATGCCGGCAGCCAGGGCTTCCCAGGCTTCCAGCCGGGCGACGTAACCAACGCCAAGCGCCACAGCACCGCCGCCTACATCGACCTGGAAGCAGACCTGACCCAGAAGGCTCGCCTGCAAGGCGCACTGCGCTGGGAAAAATACAGCGACTTCGGCTCCACCGTGACCGGCAAGATCGCCGGCAGCTACCGGGTAGCCGACCCTGTGCTGCTGCGCGCATCGGCATCGACCGGTTTCCGCGCACCGTCGCTGCAGCAGGCTTACTTCTCGTCGACCTACACCGACTTCGTGGGCGGCGTGCCGACCGATATCTCGATCACCCCGGCCGTGGGCCCGGTAGGCAAGGTAGCCGGCCTCGATCCGCTGAAGGAAGAAAAGTCGCGCAGCTTCACCCTCGGCGCCACCTGGACCCCGAATGCTGACCTGTCCGTCACAGCCGACCTGTACCGCATCAAGATCAAGGACCGCATCGTGCTGTCCGGCCTGTTCGACGAATCGAACTACCCGGCCCTGGCCGCCAAGCTGGCGACCCTGGGCGTGGGCGGCGCGCAATTCTTCGTCAACTCGGTCGACACCAAGACCCAGGGCCTGGACCTGACCGCATCGCACAAGGCCACCTTGTTCGGCAACAAGCTGACCACCTTCCTGGCCGCCAACTTCAGCAAGACCGAAGTGACCGACATCCACGCCCCAGCCGCGCTGCAAGGCTATGAAGACGTGCTGCTGTCCGAACGCGAGCGCCTGTTCCTGGAACAGGGCGGCCCGCGCCGCAAGGCCACCCTGGGCTTCAACTACGTTACCGGCCCGCTGGAAACCGACTTCAAGATCATCCACTTCGGCCCGCAAACCCTGGGCACCTGGAGTGGCACTGCAGCCGGCGTAGCGAACCAGAAGTATGAAGCGAAGACCTCGGCCGACCTGGGCTTCACCTACGCGTTCAACAAGAACACGAAGCTGAGCTTCGGCGCCGCCAACATCTTCGACGTGCACCCAACGCCGCAAGACCCGAACGAAACCGACAACGGCTTCAAGTACGAAAGCGTGCAGTTCGGCCTGAACGGCGTATCCTACTTCGCCCGCCTGCACGTCAAGTTCTAAGCGCCCCAACGGCCGAGCCCGTGTCCCACCATGGGGTCACACCCGAAATGAGACACGGGCTCAAGCGCAACATGGCAGAGCCCGTGTCCCGTTTGGGGTGTGACCCCATGGTGGGACACGGGCTCTTGCGTAGGGTTTGATGTAGCGCAAAACCTGCTCCGGTCAATTGATGCAATGTGGAATCACATTTCACTCGGAGGAGGTGCTATGGCTGCAATGACGATCCACCTGGCTGGCGACGTTATTTCCGCAATCGCCAAATGGGCCCCGATAGAGCATATGTCGGCGGAAGAATTCATCCTCAGCGCCGTTTCTGAAAAGTGCGCGAAAGCGACCGCACTGGAGGAAGTGGAGAGCTTCTGGCGCGACCTCGCCCTCCCCTTACCCGCCTCACCTGTTCGAAATTAGCGCCAGCTCGGCGCCCATGTTCGCAATCGCCGCAGCGGTGTAGGTATCCGTGAAATAAGGATCGGCGAACAGCGTGCCTGCTTCGGCCTTGCCGCGCAGGTGGGCCAGGATCTGGGAGCGCTGGCTGTTGTAGCGCTCTTCCGGCACATGGGCGTATTCGGCGCGAATGCCGTGCGAATAAGCCTGGTACACCTCGGTCTCCTGGCCGAGGATGGCCAGGTCGACCGACAGCATGGTGTCCTTCAGCGGGTGCACGATGGCGCCGCCCTGGAAGTGGTCGGTGGCGCGGATCAGGGTTGCCACATCGTCGGCGCGCGCGGCGTCCGGTTCCAGCCCGCTGCCCAGCCACAAGCGGGCGCTGGCTTCTTCATTCGATACCTCGCCTGCGCCATGCGCATACACCGCGTCGTGGAACCAGAAGGCGGCTTTGACAATGGCCACCTCGGAAGCGGCGGCGCCAGTATTGGCGGCCCAGGCGCGGATTTCCGCCAGGCCGTGCACCAGGTGGTCGAGGTTGTGGTAATGGCGGTCGGCGCCGCCGTAGGCGGCTTCGCCGGTCAGGCGCTCGAACCAGTCGGCCGAATGCGGCCGCTCGCGCCACAGGCTGTCCCACTCCTTGCGCAGCCAGGCCAGGATCCACGCTTTATAGGCCGGCGCCGGGACGAATTTCTTCATGGTCCAGTTCCAGCCCACCGGGCCTTCCAGCGCCTTGACGAAGCTGGAGCTCACCGAACCCAGGTCGCGCGGCGGCATTACGAACAGTGTCTTGGCGCCGCCGATCACTTCCACATTGGTTTGCTGGATCAGGTTTTCGTAATCGAAATCGGCAGTGCTGCGTATGCCGCGGATCAGGTAGCCCACGCCGTTGCGCTTGGCCACGCGCGCAGTGTATTCGCTCTTGACGATCTGCACGCTGACATTGTTCCAGCCCAACTCCGCGCAACTGGCCAGCACGATGGCCTTGCGCTCCTCGGCCGAGAATTTAGGCGCCTTGGTGGAGTTCTCGGACAGGAAGACAACCACTTCCTCCGCGATGGAACGCGCTTCGCCAATGACCCACATATGGCCGTTGGTGATGGGATCCAAAGTCCCCGAGAAACCGATCTTCTGCATGCCCCGCTCCGCTTGTCAAAAACGACATTCTAGCGCGGGGCAAACTCCACCGTCACTTTCAGGCCGCCAAGGCGCTCAGAAGCGTCCAGCGCCAGCTTCGCGCCGTGCCTCTCCGCGATAGCGCGGATGATGGCCAGGCCAAGCCCGCTGCCCTGCGCTTCGCTGCCAGGCACGCGGTAGAAGCGGTTGAACACGCGCTCGCGCTCCTCTGGGGGTATGCCCGGTCCGCTGTCTTCCACCACCAGCCGCGGTGCGGCGCCGCCCAGCACCGACACGTCGACGGTTCCGCCGGCCGGCGTGTATTTGACCGCATTGTCGACCAGGTTGCGCAGCAGGATCACCAGGGCATCGCCCTGCCCCTGCACCGTTGCCTCCTCGGCCTGCTCCAGGCCAAGGTCAATGCTGCGCGCCTGGGCCGCGCCAGCCATGTCGCCCACTGCGCGCTTGGCGAGGTCGGTCAGGCTGACCGGCTCCATCTTGGCATCGGCCGCTTCGGTGCGCGCCAGCACCAGCAATTGCTCGACCAGGCGCGAAGCCCGCTCGACGCCGGCCGACAGGCGGCCAATCGCCACATCGCGCGCTTCGCTGCAGTCGGCACGGGCCAGGCTGAGGATTTGCAGCTTGAGCGCGGCGAGCGGCGTGCGCAGTTCATGCGCCGCATCGGCCACGAAGTTCTGCTGCGCCTCGAACGCAGTGCCAACGCGCTTGAACAGCTCGTTTAGCTCCTGCACCAAAGGCCGCACTTCATCCGGCAGGTCAGCGTCCGACACCTCGGACAAATCGTCGGCCTTGCGCAACGCGAGTTGCCGCTGCACCCGTGCCACCGGCGCCAGCGAGCCGGACACCACCCACCACACCACCAGCATCAGCACCGGCGCCATCAGCGCGATCGGGCCGACGGTGCGCAGCGCCAGCGTGCCTGCCATGCGCTTGCGCACGGCCAGGTCCTGGGCGATCTGGATGGTCTGGGTTGCGGTCTGGGCCGAGAACACGCGGTACGTGGTGCCATTGGCGCGCACATTGGAGAACCCGAGCACAGCGCGCTGCGGCAGTTCGGCACGAGACAGGGAGCGGAACACCTGGATGCCATCTGGCGTCCATACCTGCACCACCATCTCGTCGTTGCCGGGATCCGAAGGATCGGTATTGCCGGTGGCCGCCATCGGCGCGTTCGAGCGCAGCGACATGGCCATCTGCTGCATGTGATAGTCGAAGATCTGGTCGGCGTCGTTCAGCGCCGAACTGTAGGCGATCATCGCCTGCGCCACCGCCGCCATGGTAATCGCCGCCAGCAAAAACCATAGCAGGCGCCCACGCAGCGAGTGCGTGACGTTGACCTTCGGAACCGCCATCATCATGCTTTAGGCACCATGTAGCCAAGGCCGCGCACGTTCTGGATCAGTTCCGACCCGAGCTTTTTGCGCAAGCCGTGGATATACACTTCAACCGCGTTGGAATTGACTTCATCCTTCCAGCTGTACAGCTTTTCTTCCAGCTGGGCGCGCGACAGCACGATGCCGGGGCGCGCGATCAGCGCTTCCAGCACCGCCCATTCGCGGGCCGACAGGCTGACCGGCTGGCCATTGGCAATCACTTCGCGTGTTTGCGGGTTGATCGATACGCCCTTGTGCTCGAACACCGGCTCGGCGCGGCCGGCGGCGCGGCGCAGCAAGGCGCGGATGCGGGCCAGCAGCTCGTCCAGGTCGTAAGGCTTGAGCACATAGTCGTCGGCGCCGGCATCGAGGCCGGCGATGCGCTGCTCGACCGCATCGCGCGCAGTCGCCACCAGCACTGGCGTCAGCTCCTTGCGCGCGCGCATCGAGCGCAGGACTTCCAGGCCGTCTTTCTTCGGCAGGCCCAGGTCCAGCAGCACCAGGTCGTAGGTCTGGGTCTGCAGGGCCGTGTCGGCCATGGCGCCATCCTTGACCCAGTCGACAGCGTAGTGCTCTGCCCTGAGCAGGTCGAGCACTACCTCGCCGATCATCGTGTCATCTTCTACCAGCAGGAGGCGCATTTCTTACTACCTTTCTTGTTTTGTTAGCCGAGGCGCACCGGGATAAAGATGCGATCCTCGCCGCGCTGGATCAGCAGCGCTACGGATTTACTCGATTTTGCCACGAGGTCGCGCACATCGTTGACCGAAGTGACGGGACGGCCATTCACCGACAGCAGCACGTCGCCCGGCTGCACGCCCGCGCTGGCAGCCGCACCGCCGGCATCTTCGATCAGCAGGCCCGATGCCAGGCCTGATTCACGGCGCTCCAGCGGGTCGAGCTGGCGCAGCGACAAACCGAGGCGCAGCTTGGCGGCCGCTTCATCGTTCTGCACCGCGGCCACGTTGCGCTCGGCAGCGTTGCCCAACTTGCCTTCCAGCGTCACGGTTTTACCCTGGCGCCATACCTCAAGCGTTACTTTATCACCCGGCATGGCCAGGCCCACCATTGCCGGCAAGTCGCCGGAGGCAACGATCTTCTGGCCATTCATCTTGCGGATCACGTCGCCCGCCTTCAAGCCAAGCTTGTCGGCCGGGCCGCCGCGTTCAACGTTCGACACCAGCGCGCCTTCAGGCGAGTCCAGGTCGAAGGAATCGGCAAAGCCCTGGTTCACTTCCTGCACCATCACGCCCAGGCGGGCATGCACCACCTTGCCGGTCTTGACCACCTGGTCGCGCACGCGGGTTGCCACGTCGATCGGGATCGAGAACGACAGGCCCTGGTAGCCGCCGCTCTGGCTGTAGATCTGCGAGTTAATGCCGATCACTTCGCCCTTGGTGTTGAACAGCGGACCGCCAGAGTTGCCGGGGTTGATCGCCACGTCGGTCTGGATGAACGGCACGTTCGAGTCGTCCGGCAGGGAGCGGCCCTTGGCGCTCACTACGCCGGCAGTCACGGTGTTTTCCAGGCCGAACGGCGAGCCGATTGCCAGCACCCACTCGCCTACTTTGACGTCGGTGGAGCGGCCCAGCGGCACCACCGGCAGGTTCTTGGCCTCGATCTTCAGCACGGCCACGTCGGTTTTCGGGTCGGAACCCAGCACCTTGGCGCGGAACTCGCGGCGGTCGGTCAGCTTGACCGTCACTTCGCTGGCATCGCGCACCACGTGCGCATTGGTCAGGATAATGCCGTCGGCGCTGACGATGAAGCCCGAGCCCACGCCGTGGGTTGGGGCAGGTGCGCCGCCGCGGCCACGCGGACCCGGGATCTGGAAGCGGCGGAAGAATTCATAGAACGGATCGTTTTCAGCATCCTCGTCACCGCGGAACTGCGCCTTGGTGGTGCCAGTGGTGCTGATGTTCACCACGGCCGGACCATTGCGCGACGCGATCACGCTGAAGTCAGGCAGGGAAATCATCGGCGCTGGCACCGGCGCCGGTGCGCCCTGGGCGGCATTGGCCGGGGCGGTGGCGGTGAGGGTAGGATGCGGCGATGCAAAGGCCTGGCTCTGCTGGACAGCGATGGCTGCACCGGCACCGATAACACCGGCGGTGGCCAGGGCAAGGAACATGGTGGTGGCGTTGCGCATGATTAAACTCCTGAAGAAGATTGCTTTCTCAACGGCTCTAATATGCGGCATCAAACTTAGACGCGTCTTAATGTAAAAAAGGCCGGAATCCGGCCTTTTCAAGGGAGCTACACGCGTTTAGGCGGCAGCTTTTTGCTCCAGGGCAGTGTGGTTGACGACGCCGTCAATCGCGATCTTGCGAGGCTTCAGCGCTTCTGGGACTTCGCGCACCAGATCAATGCTGAGGATGCCGTTGTCGAAGGAGGCGCCGGTCACCTTCACATGGTTGGCGAGCTGGAAGCGCTGTTCGAAATCGCGGAAGGCGATGCCACGGTGCAGGAAGGTCTTTTCCTGGCCGTCTTTCTGCTTGCGGCCAATCACCACAAGGGAATCACGCTCGGAGGTAATGTCGATTTCGCTACGGTCAAAGCCGGCCAGCGCCATCACGATACGGTACTGGTCTTCGGACACCAGCTCGATGTTGTACGGAGGGTAGCTGGGCTGGTCGCTGCGATGCGCGTCATTCAGCATCTGGGCCAGGCGGTCGAAGCCGATAGCGGAACGATACAGTGGGGTCAGGTCAAAAGTACGCATTTTCATATCCTTTCAAAGTTAAGCGATATAAGGTCTGGCGGTCCCCGGCTGGGCAACCGCTGAATCCGATATAAGTGCCCCAAAATGGATTTCAAGGGATTTTTTTGCGTTACGTTCCGAAACAATTTGCCTCCCCCTGCGTGCTAAACTCGCCCGTCGCACTTTCCCTGTTGAAATAAATGAAACTGTTCACCAACACTGCCCTCGCCCTGCTGCTGGGCACCGCCTTCCGCGCCTACGCCGGCGAGCCCATCCCTGCCCCGGCCGACCAGCCATACCCGGGCACCATCGTGATGAAGGTCGATGCCTCGAATACGGCTCAGAACATTTACCGCATCCAGCAGACCGTCCCGGCCAAGCCAGGCAAGATGACGCTGCTGTTCCCGCAGTGGGTCACCGCGCAGCATGGCCCGACCGGTGCGCTGAACCAGTTTGCCGGCTTCAAGGTGAGTGCCAACGGCAAGACGCTGGCCTGGCGCCGCGACAATGTGAACGTGTACGCCTTCCACATCGACGTGCCGGCCGGCGCCAAAGCGATCGACGTGGAATACCAGCACCTGGCACCAACCGAAGCTGCGCAAGGCCGCACCTCGATCACGCCCGACATGCTGGGCATCCAGTGGCAATCGCTGACCATGTACCCGGCCGGTTACGCCACCCGCCGCATCCCGATCCAGGCCACGCTGACGCTGCCGGCCGGCTGGCAGTACGGCTCCGCCCTGGAAGAAGCGGAACGCAAGGGCGACGTGGTTGCCTTCAAGACCACCGACGTGGAAACCTTCGTCGATTCGCCGCTGTTCGCCGGCCGCCACTTCAAGCGCTTTGACCTCGACCCGGGCGCCAAGGTGCCGGTGCACCTGAACGTGGTGGCCGACACCGCGGAAGCGCTGGAAGCGAAGCCAGAGCACATCGAATTGCACCGCAACCTGGTCAAGCAAGCCTACAAGGTGTTCGGTTCCCAACACTACAAGCACTACGACTTCCTGTTCGCGCTGAGCGATGAATTCGGCCGCGTCGGCCGCGAGCACCACCAGTCGAGCGAGAACGCACTGAAGCCCGACTACTTCACCGAGTGGAACAAGGCCGAGTCCGAACGCGGCCTGCTGCCGCACGAATTCACCCACTCCTGGAACGGCAAGTTCCGCCGCCCGAAAGGCCAGGACGTGCTGAACTTCAACCAGCCGCTGCAGAACGACCTGCTGTGGGTGTATGAAGGCCAGACCACCTACTACGGCGAAGTGCTGGCTGCGCGCTCCGGCCTGATGAAGGCCGCCAGCATCAAGGACACTATCGCCGCCTCCGCCGCGCGCTACAGCATCCAGAAGGGCCGCGAATGGCGCTCGGTGCAGGACACCACCTACGATCCGATCATCAACGCACGCCGCCCGATTCCATGGTCGAACTACCAGCGCAGCGAAGACTATTACGTGGAAGGCATGCTGGTCTGGCTGGACGTGGACACGAAGATCCGCGAACTGTCGGGCGACAAGCGCTCGCTGGACGATTTCTCCGCCAAGTTCTTCGGCGTGGATGACGGCCGCGTACAAGCCCTGCACTACACCTTCGACGACGTGGTCAAAGTGCTCAACAGCGTGCAGCCGCACGACTGGGCGAGCTTCCTGCGCACCCGCATCGAAGAACTGGGCCCGGTGCCGATGGATGGCATCACGCGCGCCGGCTACAAGCTGGTCTTCGCCGACAAGCAGACTGATTTCCTGAAGGCGTCCGAAGACCGCAGCAAGTCCGCCGACTTCACCTACTCGCTCGGCTTCAACGTCGGCAGCGAAGGCAAGATCGAAGGCATCCAGTGGGAAGGCGTGGGCTTCAAGGCTGGCCTGTCCGGCAACACCACCCTGCTGGCGGTCAATGGCCGCGCCTACAAGGCCGACCTGCTGCGCAAGGCGATCACCGAAGCCAAGACCAGCAAAAAGCCAATCGAACTGCTGGTGAAACACGGCCAGCAATACCGCACTGTCGCGCTGGAATACTACGAAGGCCTGAAGTATCCGCGCCTGGAACGCATCGAAGGCACGCCTGACCGACTGGAAGCCATCCTGGCGCCGCGACAGTAAGTCACAGCAAACGGGTGCACTGCGGTGCGCCCGTTTTCATTTCCCCGCGCTAGAGTGTGGGCATGTTCACCGTCTACACCTGGACCACGCCCAATGGGCGCAAGCCACTGATCCTGCTGGAAGAACTCGACCTTCCGTATGAAGTGGTGCCGGTCAACCTGCGCGAGCATGAGCAGTTCGCTCCCGAATTCCTGGCGATCTCGCCCAACAACAAGATCCCCGCGCTGAAGGATGGCTCGCTGGCGCTGTTCGAAAGCGGCGCGATCCTGACTTACCTCGCCGAAAAATACGATCGCTTCCTGGCGCCGGAAGGGCCGGAGCGTTACCACACGCTGCAATGGCTGTATTGGCAGGTCGGCGGCCTCGGCCCCATGCTGGGCCAACTGGGCTTCTTCGCGAAAGAAGACCTGGCGCTGCCGAAGGAACATTTCATCGCCGAGGCAGAGCGCTTGCTCAATGTGCTCGACCGCACCCTGGCCGGCAACACCTACGTCGCCGGCGAGCACTTTACGATCGCCGATATCGCCTGCTATCCATGGACACAGGCCGCTGCCTCGCACCTGGAACTGAACCTGTCAGGCAAGCCCGCTGTGCAGCGTTGGCTTGCCCTGGTCGGCGAGCGTCCCGCCGTCAAGAAGGCGATGGCGTGGAAGCCAGGGCATCCTTGAGATAGCGCTCGCTCCAGGCGGCAATCAGGTTCGCCACATACATCGCATCTTCGCGCACGGTCAGCAGGTGGTCCGCCGTATCAAGCGAGATAAAGCTCTTCGGATGCTTGGCTGCCGTAAAAATCTCGAGCGCATTATTGATGCCGACCGTCGCATCGCCTGGCGCATGCATGACGAGCAAGGCCTTGCGCATAGTGGCGATCTTGTTGCGCAAGCTGTTCTCCGCCACATCTTCCAGGAATTGGCGCTTGATGCGGAATGGCCGCCCAGCCAACTGCACCATGGCTTCCCCCTGTGCGGTGATCTCATCGATCTGGTCGCCGAATAAATGCGTCACGTGCACCGGGTCGCTCGGCGCGGCAATCGTGACCACGGCCTGCGCCTCCGGCACGGTGCCGGCAAAAGCCAGCGTCGCCGCCCCACCAAGGCTATGCCCGATCAGGATGCGCGGCGCCTGGAATTCGCGCCGCAGGAAATCCGTGGCCGCCTGCAAGTCGGCCACATTGGACGAGAAATTGGTATTGGCAAAATCGCCCTCGCTGGCCCCCAAGCCGGTAAAGTCGAAGCGCAGCACGGCAATACCGTGCTCGGTCAGCGCTTGCGCGATGCGGCTGGCGGCAAAAACGTCCTTGCCGCAGGTGAAGCAGTGGGCAAACAGGGCGTAGGCACGGACGCCGCTCTCCGGTGAGTCCAGCCGCGCAGCCAGCATTTCTCCGTTTGCACCATGGAATTCGAGTTTTTGTGCGTACATATGCGCTCCTCCCAATGTGCGCCCATCATACGCCTTCCACAAACTGGTTCAATGTAGCGTGCAATTGTTCACCAAGCGCTCCAGGCCGGCCACGTCCTTGGGTATCAACCCCGACGCGGTCTAATTCAGTCTATTCCCCACCCTTTCGCGCTATTTAGCTCTAGAAAACGCAGGCCATTGTCTAGAAGGGTCCAAGAATCCCGGGGCGATGTCTAATGCCGTCCAAGAATTTGGCATGAAAAACTAAAGTGAACTATTTTTCGGTTCCGCGATCCAACCTTTAGACCATTTTCGAAAGGGGGGAATCATGGAATACGAAGCCAAGCAGCCGGTCTACCTTCCCATAGCGGATTTCTTGAATCTAGAGTTCCACCTAATGGATGTACGGCCAGGCGTAAAGCCAGAGGTATTTGTGACTGAACTTGTGAGCCGCTGGCTGGCAGTTGAAATGGAGCGAAAATCATTGCGAGAACAAGGCCAGTCGAGGCGCGGCTTTTTGGTCTACAAATTTCAGCCCCCCCCCCGAATTCTTTGACGCTTTTAGATGGGACTATCTCAGTTTAGATCCATTTAGACGGGGAGCCCAAAAAGATACCCTGGCACCAGCGCCTCACTGCATCAGGCAAACAAGCCATGCAGGTACCAGCGCGTTTCCTCGGTGCCGGGGATGCGTTCGCGATAGACCCAGTAATAGGCATTGTCCTCGCCTTCGGCGATGAAGTAATCGCGGGTTTGCGTTTCGCTCCACCAGCCAGCTTCGATGCGCTCAGCGGTCGACACCATGCGCAGCGGCGAGCAGTAGAACGGGCGGTGGTCGCGCATCAGGAGCGGGATGGGCTTGGGCAGCAGGAAGGCCGGTCGCGGCAAAGGGCGCGGCGGCATCTGGGCTGCCACATCGGCCGGGCGCACTTTCTCGTGCAGGGGCACCCAGCGGTTGGCCACTTCGGGGCGGTAGTCGGCCTTGGGGTATGGCTGCAGCACGTTCTCCGCACCGAGGCGCGCCACCAGCACTTCGAACAGGCGCTGGCGGTCCTGCGGGCTGCCGCCGGGATCGGGGAACAGCGAGTCGCTGAGCGGGGCCATCGGCTCGACCTGGGCCGCTTCCAGCGCCAGCCCGATCACCGGCGCCGGCAGCTCCACCTTGGCCAGGCGCTCCTTCAGCAGGCGCACGATATGCTCGTCGCGCCAGGTGGGTTCGGCCAGCATCACTTCCACCGGCGTCGGCGGACAGGCTTCGCGGCCGCGTTCATGTTCCAGCAGCAGGCGGATGCGCGAGACGGCGAACTGGTGCGCGCACAGCCAGCCTGTCAGTTGTTGCAGCAAGCGGCAGGCGCCGGCCAGCAGCAAGTCGGTGTTTTCGATACGGCCAAACAGTTCCAGCTTGGCTTTGAAGCTGGGCGGAGCTTCCAGCCATTCGTGCATTTCGGGCGCCATGCCTTGCGCGGCATCGAGCATGTCCAGCACTTCGATGCCGCAGCGGCGCTGCAGTCCGGGGCGCGGCAGGTGCACCAGGTCACCGATGCTGAGGCAACCGATGCCGTCCAGCCAGCGCAGGTGCCGTTGCAGCGGCGGCAGCAAGCCTACCGGCAGGCGATGCAGGCGGCGCAGCAGGCTATCCAGCTTGAGCGAACGGCCTCCGCCGGCGCGCGCCAGCAGCCAGGCGCCACGCGCGGTAGGGGCCACGCCCAGCACGCCGCTGAAGCCGAGCTTTTGCAGGCTGTCCTGCACCAGGCGGCACAGGCGGCGGATGCCGCCGAACAGGCGCAGGCTGGCGCCCACGTCCAGCAGCAGGGTTGCGCCCTCGCCTTCCGCCACTTGCGGCGTGTATTGCAGCATGGCCATGGCGACGGCATGCAGGGCTTCCTTCTCCTGCTCCGGGGCGCGTTCATGCATCTGCGCTTCCGGCGCCAGCATCAGGGCGCCGCTGCGGCGCATGCCGGGGCGCACGCCCATCATATGGGCGCGGTACGAGACCGCAAGCACGCCCTCCTGCTCCAGCACGACGCTGCACAGGTCATCCGACCAGTTCGGACAGAACACTTCGAGCGGTAGCCGGGGCAGGTAGAGGCCGATCCACAGGCGCATGGCGTTGCAACAGAGTTGGGGTTAATGGGAGGAACAGCGGCGTGTCGCGCTGCGGTCCCCTGCGTTTGACGAATTCGATATTGATGCCGCCGGGTGCCGGCCGCAGCGCCAACCGCAGCGGCGCGGGCGAGGAATCCTGGGCGGCGGCGATCGGGCGCAACAGGAAGAACAACGTCTCGCCGCACTGGGCGGCCAAGTGCAGGCGCCGCAGCGATTCGTTGCGGATGTGCTGTTGCCATAGCAGCACCGCGCCGCAACTGCCGCTGCGCAGGATTTGCTCGGCCGCCCACAGGCTGTCGGCAGCCTTGCCGGTGTTGCGGATCCACAGCAGTTGCTGCGGAGGCAAGTCAAGGCCCAGCGCTTGGGGAGCGTACGGCGGCTGCAGCAAGGCTGCCGGGCGCGTCAGGCTGGCCAGGGTGGCTTTCAATAAACGCAATTCACCGATGCCGGGTTGCTGAAGTAGCAACTCCGTCAGGACGCCTGTAGGCCATCCGCCTCCCGGCAGTTGGTGGGAGAGCACTGGAATGCCGGTATCCACACAAGACGTGGCTCCCTTGGTGAGTTGGGAGGCCAGCCAGAGGGCCGGGTGCAGGGGTTGGGGGTCAAAAAGCGCCATGACGGAAAATACTGTACATGCATACAGTATAATCCTACGAGCGCGCGGAGAAAACCTGTTTCAGGGTCTTGGCATCCAGAACCGCTTCGCCCCACCGGGCAAGCTGCTCTGGGGACGCTTTAGCGAGCCGCTTCTGGACTGTTGGTGACAAGGCACCAAAGCGACGGCAGAGCAAGCGCCCAAGGACCTCCGCAGCTCCTTCTTGCCGCCCTTCTTGCCGCCCTTCCGCGCGCCCAATTCGAATGCCCCGCTTCTCACGCCTTTCAAGCCGGAGCTGATCATATTCGCTCAGCCATTCCACGCTGTGCCTCCTTTCAAGCCGCCTGATGTTGCGCCGCAGCCGCCGCTCCCACTCGACAGGCAATGGCATCAGCCAGTGAATCACCGTGAATAAATCGATGATACGCCGCTTGTGCCATCCCCGGTCGTACAGCAGCCTGACAAGCCGCCACTTTGCAGCGTAGCGCGCCTCCTTCTTGCCATGTGTCTGGCGCGCAAGCAGATGCGCGGCCGTTACCCAAGCGAACACATTCCGCTCAAGCAACAGCTCATCAACGAGTTCTGCGTAGGCCGACAGCTTTGCCACTGAAAACTTGATGCCCATTTGCGTGCCAAGCACGTCGTTGTGGAACGAATCCTGGTGCCAGCGCTTGCCTGCATCAGCCAGCACTACCAGGCTCGCTACAGGCAGTTCGTAGTCCTTGTACAGGCCGTGGTTGTAATCGAGAATGCGCTCGGCCAACTTAGGGTCCCGCTGCGCCTGAATTTCAATGTGCAGCAGCACTTCCCGGCCGTCGCAAAGGAAAACACTGGCTAGTAAATCCGCGATCAAAGTACGCGGCCTGCCATCGCCGGAAACCTCCGCCAGCTCCTTGTCGTGGAACCTGATCGGGCGGCGCCGATCAATCAGGTCGCGATATTGCGGGAAGTAAAAGGCAATGAAATCCACCAGGTTATGTTTGAGCGCCCTCTTCCAGGGGGAATCATAGTTATCAGCCATGAATCCAGCCTAACGGCAGCGGCAATGTGCCGGTAGCGGTTCCCGCAAGAGTCGGGCAAGTAACGGTTCGCCTGATAGAATCGGCAATATTGCCAACTAAAAACCAACTGCCATGCAACTGATCGGCGCCATCCTGTTTGCCCTCGCCTTGCTCCATACCTTCAGCGCCAAAGCATTTGAGCGCTTGTCGCACAAATTCCCACGCCATGCTGGCTTGCTGCATTTGCTGGGCGAGGTGGAGGTGGTGTTTGGTTTCTGGGCCATGGTGCTGCTGGTAGCAATGGCTTTCGTGGCCGGTCCGCAGAATGCCATCGCTTACGCGGAAACGCAGCAATACACCGAGCCGTTGTTCGTTTTCGTGGTGATGGTGGTGGCAGCTTCGAGGCCGGTGCTGGACTTCGTGCAGCGCCTGATTGACATGCTGTCCGGCGGCCGCCCGCTGCTGCAGGCGTGGATGGGTCTTGCGCTGGTGCCGCTGGTCGGTTCGCTGATCACCGAACCGGCAGCCATGACGCTGGCCGCCCTGATCCTGGCACCGCAGATCTTCCGCGATGGCGTGCCTGAATGGCAGAAGTACGCCGCACTCGGCGTCCTGTTCGTCAACGTGTCGATCGGCGGCACGCTGACTGCCTACGCCGCGCCGCCAGTACTGATGGTCGCCTCGACTTGGCAATGGGACAGCGCCTTCATGGCCGCCAACTTCGGCTGGAAAGCCACGCTGGCTGTGCTGGTCAACGCCACGGCCGTGACCTGGCTGCTGCGCGAACACCTGCGCAAGGGCAGCAAAGGCGACACGCCGGCCCTCACCGCACGCACACCGGCGCCTTTGCTGACCAGCACCATCCACCTTGGCTTCCTGGCGGCCGTGGTCTTGCTGGCGCACCACCCGGTGCTGTTCCTCGGCCTGTTCCTGTTCTTCATTGGCTTCACTACCGCCTATCCGCAGCATCAATCGCCGCTGATCCTGAAAGAAGCCTTGCTGGTCGGCTTCTTCCTCGCCGGCCTGGTGGTGCTGGGCAGCATGCAGCAATGGTGGCTGCAACCAATTGTCGAAAGCTTGCAGCCACTGGCGCTCTTCTTCGGCGCACTGGGCTTGACTGCCATCACCGACAACGCCGCCCTCACCTATCTCGGCTCGCTGATCGACGGCATCACGCCGCATGCGCAATACATGCTGGTAGCAGGCGCCGTTGCCGGCGGCGGCCTGACCGTGATCGCCAACGCACCGAATCCTGCCGGCGTTGCGCTGCTGCGAAAAGGATTCCGCGATGAATCAATCGGCGCACTTGGCTTGCTGGCGGGAGCCCTTGCGCCGACGGCAATTGCGGCCATTGCGTTCTTCTTGTAGGACTACGCCGCACTAGCGTAGCGCGCGCCTTGCGCACGCTGCTTAGGCTATTCTGGCCTCACTCGATCACACAAATGAGGAGAGCAGAATGAGCTATCTAGACCGCGACAAATTCGGCATCTATCGCGACCGTGACGACAACGATGGACCAGGCCCACGCCTGATGGGCGCCGACACGCTGATGGGTGAAGACGTCTATAACCGCCAGGAAGAAGACCTCGGCGACATCAAGGAAATCATGCTCGACATGCAGACCGGCCAGATCGCTTATGCGGTGCTGTCCTTCGGTGGCGTGCTGGGCATGGGCGACAAGCTGTTTGCCGTGCCATGGCAGGCATTGCAGCTTGATACGGTGAACAAGCGCTTTGTGCTTGACTGCACCAAGGAAAAACTGGAGAACGCGCCGGGCTTCGACAAGGACCGCTGGCCAGACATGGCAAGCCCAGAATTCGGCACGCAGATCCATAATTTCTACGGCACCACCGCGACCGGCATGCGTACCTCGACCGGCAGCGTGATGGGCTCCGGTACCAGCACCATGCAAAGCGGTTCGACCACCGGCAGCAGCTATAGCGGCGGTTCGACCGGCAGCGAAAGCGGCAGCAAGGGCAACTACTAACTGGCAGGATTTGACTGCTTTCTGTCAGTCCAGCGCATAGCAAGGCACGGATAATCGGCCGCTGATCCACCCAGCCGATTATCCGTATGCGACCACTGCTTGCCTTTTTTCTGTTCGTGCTGTCCTGCGCCCATGCAGGCGAATTGCCCACCTACCAGCCGCGTCCCGGCCACGAGCGCCCCGTCATCGCCATCATCGGCGACAGCGTCTCGACTGAAATCACTGACTTCATGCTGCCTTACGGCGTTCTGCAACAGGCGGCAGTCGCGCAAGTGCTGACGGTTTCCACCGAAGGTCCCGCCATTACCATGAACACGGGACTGCGCGTACAGCCAGACCTGGACCTCAGCGCCTTCGACCAGCGCTTTCCGGAAGGCGCGGACTATGTGATTGTGCCGGCCATGCGGCGCGCCACATTCGCCCCCTTGCTGGCCTGGTTGCAGGCGCAGGCCACCAAAGGCGCCACCGTTGTGAGCATCTGCGATGGCGCCCTGGTTGTCGCCAACAGCGGCTTGCTCGAAGGCCGGCGCGGCACGGCACACTGGGCCACCCACGACTACCGCCAGGAAAAGTACCCCAACACCACATGGCTGCGGGACGTACGCTACGTGGCCGACGGCAAAGTCATCTCAAGCGCCGGCATCAGTGCAGCCCAACCGGTCTCGCTGGCCCTGGTCGAAGCGATTGCCGGCCATGACAAAGCCGCTGCCATCGCCGCTGGCCTGGGTGTCGACGACTGGAGCAGCCGCCACGACAGCGGCAATTACGCCCCAAAATTCGGACGCAACCTGAACGTCTGGCTCACGCACTACACCGACCAGTGGCTGCATGGAACCGAAGAAACCGGCCTGCCCCTGGCGCAAGGGTTTGACGAAATTGCCCTGGCCTACACCAGTGACGCCTACAACCGCACCCATCGCAGCCGCGTCCTCACGGTAGCCGCAACGGGCGATGCCACGCTGGCCAGCCGCCATGGCCTGAAAGTCCTCCCCGACCGCATTGCGGGCGCCGCCGATGCACCGGTGAAGATGCTGCCCGCCATCGACAGTTCGCTCGACCGGGTACTGGAAAACATCGCAGCGACCTTCGGTTCCCGCACCGCCCACCGCGTCGCCCTGGAGTTCGAGTATCCCGGTTATCCGGTGAGGTAAACTAGCGGCATGCCGCCTGCCCGCCCCTGCCGAATCGTACTGCTTGCCTATGAAGACATGAACCTGCTGGACCTTGCTGGTCCACTGCAGGCTTTCGCCAGCGCCGCCCGGCGCCACTCCGCAGGCGGTCCGCCGTTATATGAAACCTTAGTCGCTTCCGCCGAAGGCGGCATGGTATGCACCAGCGCCGGGCTCGCGTTCGCAACTGTCTCCATCGCCTCGCTGGGCGAGGTCCCGATCGATACACTGCTGGTACCCGGCGGCTGCGCCGGCAACACTTACCACGCGCCGCCAGCACTGGTTAACTGGATTTGCCAGCGCGCCGGCCATGTGCGCCGCCTGGCATCGGTCTGCACCGGCGCCTTCATGCTGGCGGCGACCGGCTTGCTTGAAGGGCGGCGCGTGGCGACGCATTGGGAATGGGCGGATCGCCTGCGGCGCCAATACCCGCAAGTGCAAGTCGATGAAGACAGGATTTTTGTGCGCGATGGTCATATCTGGTCCTCGGCAGGCGTCAGCGCCGGCATCGACCTGGCATTGGCGCTGATCGAGGAGGATTACGGACACCGCGTCGCGATTGAAACGGCGCGGCAGATGGTGGTGTTCATGAAGCGCGCCGGCGGCCAGTCACAGTTCAGTGCCCCCTTGACGGCCCAGGCGCGCGAAGGCGGCCGCTTCGCCGAACTGCATGCGTGGATGGCCGCCAACCTGCACGCCGACCTCTCCGTGGAACGCCTGGCGGAACAGGCTAACATGGGTGTGCGCACCTTCGCCCGCACCTACGTGGCACAAACCGGCGCCACGCCGGCTGCCATGGTGGAAACCATGCGCCTGGAAGCAGCACGCCGCGCGCTGGAGGATACGCAGCAGCCAATCAAGACAATTGCCTCCGCCACCGGACATGGCAGCGAACAAAACCTGCGGCGCGTATTCCTGCGCCGCCTTGGCACCAGCCCGGGCGAGTACCGCAAGCGCTTCAGCGCTGCATCGATTCCCACACCTTCATCAGGCGCTTGACGGAGACCGGCATCGGCGTGCGCAGCTCTTGCGCGAACAGCGACACGCGCAGCTCTTCCAGCATCCAGCGGTATTCCACCAGTTTCGGGTCGGTATTCTTGCCGGCCGATTTGTCGCGCATCAGGCGCTGGTATGGCGCGGCAGCCTGGTTCCATTCGGCCATGGCCTTGGCATCGCGTGCTGCGTCGGCACGCAGCTTCTCAAGGCGCACGTTCATCGCCTTCAGGTAGCGCGGGAAGTGCGCCAGCTGCGAGAACTCGTTCTCGATCAGGAAGCGCTTATGCACCAGGCCTTGCAGCTGCTGCTGCATGTCCTGCGCCACCTGCTGGTTGATGCCTTGCAGGCGCTTGGGCAGGCCGTGGTATTCGGTCAGCACTTGCGAGACCAGGCGGGCGATTTCGTTCACCAGCAGCACGATGCGCGACTTGCCTTCGTCCTTGCGCTTGATGAAGCTCGCTTCGTCGGTCGGCAGCGGGTCTTGCAGGCACGCGATGTCGATGGCCTTGGCGATGATCTGGTCGCGCAGTTCTTCCTGCGTACCCATGGACATGAATTGCATGCCCATCTGCTGCAGGTTCGGAATCGATTTCTCGACGAACTTGATCTGGTCGCGCATTTGCAGCATGAACAGGCGGCGCAGGCCGATGCGGTGGGTGCGTGCGGCGACGTTCGGATCGTCGAACACTTCCAGGTCGCAGTGCGTGCCTTTGTCCA